>NZ_ANAH02000020.1 GCF_000335475.2 Cystobacter fuscus DSM 2262
CGTGTGCGCCAGGCAAAGCTTGGGTGAGGAGGAAGCGATGTAGGAGCGGAAACTTCACGAAGGGACCCTGCGGGTTCAAACCCCGCCCGGCAAAGGAGGCCACCAGCCGGAAGCGAGTCTTGCGTGGTGCCGGGGCAACCCGGGCTGCGAAGCGTAGACAGCGAGTATGTGGGCCGCGTGATTGAGCCTCGAAAGATCTGAATCGTCGCGAGAGCCGACGCCGTACGAGTAGCGGAAGGCAGCAGCCCAGGGCCGAAACAGGCCAGGTCCTGGGGTCTCGCCGGGGTCTGAGAGCGGGGCACGCAGACAAGAGGGTCCTCCAGGAACCTGGGAGGTGCTGACGACTCCACGTCGAAGTGGCCGGAGGGCAACCGGAAGAAAGCCCAGGCCCGAGGGAGATGGGCGCCCGACTCCCGCGGGAGCGAAGGACGGGTGGCGGTGGTAGCGCGCTGGCGAAGGAAACGAAGCCGGGCGTGAAGGTCGTCAGGAAGTCGGAGTGCCTCGTAGTACCGCTGAAGCAGGGGAACGCACCCGGGCGGACCCTGTGGAGGGAAGGGGGCACCGGAACATGGAACCGAGGGAGGGAAAGATGGTGGGGACACCGAGCCCTACAACCGTCTCAACGAAACTCCAACGGATAGCGACGCTGGCGAGCAGCTCATCCAGCGCAGGGTGCGAGAAGGGGTGTCACCGACTCGCAGCGAAACCATGAGCCGAGGAGCCGGATGCGGGAATTCTGCACGTCCGGATCTGTGGGGGGCCGGGGTGGGCAACTGCCCCGGTCTACCCGACAGGGGATGCGGCGCCAAAACGAGTTCTTTGACACCTTCCGTGGGACACCTTCCGTGGCTCCTATGCAACCCAGCTGGGTAGCGCGTTAGGGCTCTACGGCTCGTGGCACCGGTTGTTGCTTCGCGCCGGGCAGGTAGCACTTACCCTGGTACTCAGCCTGATCCTCCTCGCAAGGAGGTTTGTGCGCGAGTTCGGCCCAGCAACCGCCATTAATCTCCACGATGCTCTTCTTGCGCGGGCAGGGTGGCACTGCCTGATTGCGAAAGGGCTTCTCGGGCAATGGATAGCCGAGCACTGCCTGTGCGTCCAAGTTTCCAAAGTACACCAGTGATTGAGCCTCTTGCTGGATCTGCTCCTCGAATGAATCGTTCCGCTCAGAGGGCGCATGGGGGCGCGTCAGCAGGCATCCGCTCAGTGCCAGGGCGAGGCCCGCGATGACGTGCCCTCTCGCCTGTCGCGAGTTCGGAAGGGCGGGTCGATGGGGCTGCGACTGCAACCCGTTCAGCCCCGGTGCCAGATGGGCGCTGATCCCGGCATTGTCCTCCACGCGGGTGAGCGCGGCGGAAGTGAGCACGAACACGTCCGCCAGTTCCGTCATGGGCACTGCCATGGGTGCTCCGTTCACCAGCATGGTGATGGACGCGGGGGAGGGCTCAATGGGAGAGGCCTCACAGACGACAATCACCTCCCAGAGCCCCGAGGGTTGCCATTCCACCCGGTCGGTAGGATACAGCCGCAGGGCGGGCATGCCCGTCTCTACGTGCCACGCTTCGTGGAGTCGGCCGAGGTCGGGTTCCACCTCTTCATAGCTACGGCCGAGTTCGAACCGCCCCGACCTATTTTCCTTGCCGTGCGTTTCGTCCGCCACGAGTGTCCCCTGTGAGGTCACCGCCCAGTCAAGCTGGCTCAACCATACAAGTCAAGTGAGGAAGGATACCTTGTTGGGTCCGGGAGCCGTTGGGGGGCGCGCGGAAAAACAAAACCCCGGCACGCCTGAGGCGCCCGGGGTTCTCACCGCATCTCTCTGTGCGTCGGGGCGCTACTGCGCCGGGAAGAGGTTGTCGATGGAGAGGTAGCGCTCGCCCGTGTCGTAGCAGAAGCACAGCACCCGGCTGCCATCCGGAATCTCCGGCAGCTTCTGGCTCACCGCCGCCAGCGCCGCGCCCGAGGAGATGCCCACGAAGATGCCCTCCTCACGCGCCGAACGCTTGGTGAACTCGAACGCCGCCTCCTCCGCCACCTGGATGGTGCCGGTGAGCGCCTCCTTGTGGAGGTTCTTCGGGATGAAGCCCGCGCCAATTCCCTGGATGGGGTGGGGCGAGGGTTGGCCACCGCTGATGACCGGCGACTTGCTCGGCTCCACCGCGAACACCTGCAGCTTCGGCCAGTGCTTCTTGAGCTCCTCGGCGCACGCGGTGATGTGACCGCCCGTGCCCACGCCCGTCACCAGGTAGTCCAGCCCCTCGGGGAAGTCCTTGAGGATCTCCTGCGCCGTAGTGCGCTTGTGCACCTCGATGTTCGACTCGTTCTCGAACTGCTGCGGCATCCACGCCTTGGGGTTGGCCGCCACCAGCTCCTGCGCCTTGGCGATGGCGCCCTTCATGCCCTGCGCCCGCGGCGTCAGCTCGAAGGTGGCCCCGTACGCCGCCATCAGTCGCCGCCGCTCGATGCTCATCGAATCGGGCATCACCAGGATGAGCTTGTAGCCCTTCACCGCCGCCACCATCGCGAGCCCGATGCCCGTGTTGCCCGACGTGGGCTCGATGATGACGCTGTCCTTCTGGAGCACGCCCCGCTTCTCGGCGTCCTCGATCATCGCCAGCGCGATGCGGTCCTTGATGCTGCCGCCCGGGTTGGCCCGCTCCAGCTTCATGTACACTTGGACCCGCGAGGGAAACAGCCGGTTGATGCGCACGTGCGGCGTGTTGCCAATCGTCTCGAGGATGTTCTGGGCCTTCATGGGTTCGGCTCCTCCAGGAATGATTCCGTTAGCCTAGACGAATATCCGCCATATCAGATGTGGTATTCCAGCTCATCGAATTCCGTCTTCCCCTGGCGGGCGCGGACCTCGCTGCGGCGGGTCACCATGGACTCAGGGGGGATGCTCTGGGTGATGAAGGCGTTGCCGGCGATGACGCTGCCACGGCCCACCACGGTGTCGCCGCCGAGGATGGTGGCGTTGGCGTAGATGACGACATCGTCCTCGATGGTGGGGTGGCGCTTCTTGTCCGCGAGGCTCTTCTGCACCTGGAGCGCGCCCAGGGTGACGCCCTGGTAGATGTTCACCCGGTCGCCGATGATGGTGGTTTCGCCGATGACGACGCCGGTGCCGTGGTCGATGACGAAGCGCCGGCCGATGGTGGCGCCGGGGTGGATGTCGACGCCCGTGCGCTGGTGGGCCAGCTCGGTGAGGAGCCGGGGCAGCAGGGGGAAGCCCAGGCCGTGCAGGGCATTGGCCAGGCGGTAGATGGCGATGGCGTAGAAGCCCGGGTAGGTGAGGATGACCTCGTCCACGCTGCGCGCCGCCGGATCCGCCTCGAAGATGGCGTCGGCGTCCTGGCGCAGCCACTCGTAGATTTCCGGCAGCGCGTCCATGAAGCGCTGGGGGATGTCGTGGGTGGACACGGGGTAGCGGGGCGCGAGCGTGTCCAGCACGCGCGTGAGCACCGCCTCGACCCCCGCGACCTCGGAGCGCACACCCACGGTGCTACAGTCCAGACGCTGGGCGAAGTGGGGGAAGAGCAGCGCCAGCACCTTCTCGATGAACTCGGGCGCGGAGGCACGCACGTCCGGAGGGAAGCAGTGGCGCTGGCGCGCCTCGATGAGCGTTTGGATGAGCCGAGCGTTGGGTTCCGCCATGGGCCGACGAGACTAACCACGTCCGCCGGGGCCCGCCATGGCTCAGCCGCGCGTGAAGCGGACGCGGATGGGCGGAGAGGTGGCCAGGTAGGGCCGTCCCTCGGCGTCCAGGGCGGCGTCGAAGCGCACCTCCCGGGCACAGGCGAGCGCCGCCTGCCCGAAGCCATGGCCGGGATCCGACAGCAGCGCGGCCGAGGTGACCCGGCCCTCCGGGGTGACGACGACACGCAGGACGACCGTCTGCTCGTCGATGCGCAGGGCGTCCGCCTCGCGGGGCCAGGGGCAGCTCCAGTTGCGCGCGGGCAGTTGCACGGACCGGGCCCTGCCCGGGGAGGCGGGGCCCGGGGCCTCGGCGGCCGAGCCGGGGACGGCCTTCGTGGAGCGTCCGTTGGAGGCCGTCACGCCTCCGGCATAGCGCTCGGCCGAGCCGCTCACGATGTCGAAGCCCGTGAAGTCCAGGGGCGCCTCGGCGGCGTCCACGGCGACGACCGCGGCGGCCTGGGCGGGCTCGGGAGGTGGGCTGGGGGGCGTGTCGCGCGGGGGCGCCTTCGCGGGCGCGGGGGCGCGGGCCACCCGGGGCGCGGGAGCCGGCGGGGGAGTCGGCGGAGGCGGGGCGGGAGGCGCCGGGGGATTCAGGTCCACCACGTGCTCCACCTTGATCGACGGCTTGGGCTCGACGCGGGGGGCGGGCGCCGACGTCGAGGGCCAGGCCCGCCAGGCGAGCACCCCCGCGGCGCCATGGAGGACCACCGTCGCGAGAACCGCTCCCGCGAGGATGCCCGGGGGCCTCGTCCGCACGGGGCCCAGGATGATGGACGCGATGCTCTCCTCAGGGCTTCGCACGCTCGTCTCCCTCGCTCGCCGCCGGGGGTTGCACCGTGCCGAACGCCACCCGGGTGAGACCCGATTCCTTCAGTCGATCGAGCACGGAGATGACCAACCGGTGGGGAACGGAGCCGTCCGCCTGGATGACGGCTCGCAGCTCGGGATCCCGGGCGAGCGCCTCCTGGGTCTTCTGCTTCAAGGCTTCTTCCGGTGTCACCTGACCATCCACCCACAGCTGGCCGTTGGCGGTGATGGAGATGGCGAGCACCGTCTGCACCTGCTCGCTCTGGGAGGCCTGGGGCAAGTCGAGCGGCAGGGCGGGGCTGTCGACGAGCTTCGTGGTCACCATGAAGATGACGAGCAGCACGAGCATGATGTCGACGAGCGGGGTGACGTTGATGCCCTCGATGATGCCGCCGCGGGGTTGGGTTCCACCGGCCATGGCTACACCACCCCTCGCGCGTGCTTGGGCTCGCGGGCGCTGGCGTGAAGCGGCACGTCCGTGGGGGTCTTCTCCTCGGCGCGCTCGCCTCCGGCGCTGCCCTGCTCGCGGGCGGACAGGTAGGCCAGCACGAGGTTGGTGAGGGCCTCGGCGTCCGCGAGCATGCGGGTGATGCGCCGCTGGAAGTAGTTGTAGGCGGCGACCGCGGGCAGGGCGACGCCGATGCCCACGGCGGTGGCCACCAGGGCCTCGGCGATGGCGGCCATGACGGCGTTGGAGGCGACCTGGGGCGTGTGGCCGCCCGCGCCGCTCGGCGCGTGGCCCAGCGCCTCGAAGGCGAGCAGCACGCCGATGACGGTGCCGAACAGCCCCACGAAGGGGGCGTTGTTGCCCAGCGTGCCCAGGTAGGCCAGCCGGTTCTCCAGGACGGAGCGCTCGATGGCCAGCGCGCTCTGCATGCCCTTGTCGGCGGCCATCAGCCCGCGGGGGGCGAGCCGCAGCCCGGCGCGGGCCACCATGGCGCCCAGGGACGTGCGCCCCTCGAGCTTCCCGAGCGCTCCGGCGAAGTCCCCTCTGGCCAGCGACGACTCGAGTGTCTGGGTCAATTCGCGCAGGCCGTCCTGCTTGCCCCGGAAGACGAGCCAGCGCTCGACGATGACGCCGAAGCTGGCCAGGGACAAGGCGAACAGCAACCACAACACCCAGTTGGCCCCCCACTGCACGAAGACGTTCTTGATGATTTCAACGATAGGCATCTTCGTCGTCCTTCGCCTTCAAGGCTCGCGTGGGGGCCGTGGGGGAAACGGGTTGCTACTCTAGTCTCAAAGGATTGGGACTAGCGCAACTGGAGGAAGGAGAAGGCCACGCCCGGGGCGGTGATCGTGGGCTTGCCCTTGTCGCCCAGCAGGTGCAGGGTCGTGGACGTGGAGCCGGTGGCGAACTCGGAGTAGAGGATCTGATTGTCCGCCTCGTAGAGGAAGGCGCTGCCCGTGGTGGCCGGGAAGCCGTCCTCCTTGGTCGCGGTCCAGGTGCTGGTGTCCACCTTCCACCACCCCCAGCCGGCGCCGCTCGCGAGGAGGCGGGCGCTGCTGAACGACGACTCGGGGGCGAGGCTCTCATCCAGCACGCGCACGTACGTCGTGCCCTGGGGGCCCGGGATCAGGGCGCCCGTGACGGCGCCGCCCGCCAGCGAGTTCAGAGGCTTGTAGAAGGAGGTGTCGAACTGGAGCGTGTCCGGGTTGAACTTGAGCAGGCAGGGCTCCGGGTTGGTGTCCTTGCCCAGCCGGTGCGCCGCCGAGCCGTACGCTTCCGTCGCCAGGTACACCTGACCATCGGCGCCGAACACGCTGCTGTGCACGTAGCCGCACCGCTCGTCCGTCACGACGGTGGCCGTGTCGGTCCGCGTGTCGATGGCGACGACGCCCGCCTTCTTGATGACGACGCCGGCCCGGGTACGCCAGCCCACGGGCATGATGATCTGGTTCTCGCGGCGCGAGGGCGACGGCGAGAAGACGAGGCTCGCGCCCTCGACGGTCAGGCCCTCGAGCTTGATGGCCTTGATGACGGACATGTCCGTGGGGTTCCAGACGATGGCCTGGGAGGACGTGCCGTCGAAGTAGTAGGCCTTGGTCGCCGAGATGAACTGGAAGTTGCCCTGGTACTCGCCAATCGAGCTCACGCCCTGGTTGAGGAAGTCGACCTGGCCGTTCTGCTGCAGCGTCCCCTTGTCCGACAGGGTGTAGCGCGTGATGGTGGAGCCATCGTCCAGACCCACGTAGATGGAGCCCGTCTTCGGGATGCCCACGCCGAGCGCGCGGCCGGGAATGGCGATGGCGTTGTCCAGCGAGAGCGTCGCGGTCTGGTCCACCTTGTTCGTCAGGACGATGTAGCTGGTGGGCTCATCGGCCCCGAGGACCTGCGTGGTGAGGGCATACCGCGGCCCGGTGCCGTCGTCGGGGTTGTTCGGGGTGGTGGGCTCCGGATCGCAGCCCGCGAGGAGGGACAGGGAGAGCGCCGTGGCGGCGAGGCACGAGGAGCGGAAGAGTGGGGTTCGATTCATGAGACTGCCTTTCTGCGGGTTGAAATCAGATCAGTGTTCCACGGTGAGCTTGGCGAAGATGCTTCGCCCGGGGCGTTGCACACCGAAGAAGTCATACGCGGGCGTGTCGGTCAGGTTCTGCACGTCGACCGTCCAGCCCATCGTCCAATTCCAGGCCCGGGTGACATAGGAAAGCGCCAGGGATTGGAGGAGCTGAGAGGGAATCTGCAGATCGGGGTTCACGAGGCCCACGCCCTCCCAGGCTCGGGAGAAGGTGTGGACGTAGCGCACGTGCCAGGTGAGGGACAGCTCGTCCCGGGCACTCATCAAGCCACTGGCCTGGAGGCGGGCGGTGCCATTGGCTTGCAGGTAGGGACGGTTGGGAATGCGCTTGCCCGTGAAGCCTCCAAAGGCACCCTCGCGCGAGGTATTGCGCAGATCCTGCCAGGTGACATTCCCATCCAGGGAGAGGTACTGCCCGGGTGACGTCCATCCCGCCGAGCCGGCGGCGCCCAGGGAACGCGCCGAGAATACGTTCTGATAGGTGAAGTAGCCCTCCCGGCCCACGAGGGTGATGAGCTGGTCCGCCAGCCGGCCGAAGCCCACCACGCTGGCGCGGAGCGCGCCCACTCGAGAGTCCGGGGCGTCCAGCGCGAGCTCGAGATTGAAGTTGTGGCTGCGCTCGGGATTCAGGTCCAGGTTGTCGGCGATGAGAGCGCCATCTCCGAAGATCTCGTCCGGGCGGGGCAGGCGGATGGCGTACTCATAGGAGGCCTTCGCGGTGAGCTCCCGGAGCAGACGCAGGCGCACGCCGTCACCCACGCCCAGGCCGTGCATGCTCCGTCCGATGGGCGCGAAGGATTGATCGGGCATCAGCCGCTGAGCATCCGCCACCTGGAGGTAGTCCTTGAGAAAGACGATGTTCTCCAGGCGATCGTCCAGGGCACCCAGGGTGTATTCCAGACCGCTGACCAGGGAGAGCAGGTTGCGGTCGGCGGAGAGGGGGTCCACCTGTCCCAGGGCGCGCGTCCGCAGCTCCTCGCCCGTGCGGCCCACCGCGGTGGGCGCGAGCGACAGGCGGAGCGTGTGCTCCGCCGTGGGGGTCCATCCGAACGTGAGCCGCGCGAAACCAGTGTGCTGGTTCACTCGCTGCTCGACGGGCCGCGAGAACAACTCTCCTGGCTGGGTCCGCGGCTGGCAGCTGCCCAGCCAGTTATAGGAGCACGTGCCAATGTCATCCAGACGCGTGCGCCGCGAGACGTAGCCCGCAACCGCATCCACCGAGAATCCCCCGGAGAAGAGCTGCTCGTAGCGCAGGGTGGCACCGAGGGAGTTCTCCCCGCTGGTCGCATCCCCGTAGGGGACCGTCATGCTGGGGTTGCTCTGCAGTTCCTTGTCGCTCCCAGTCACGAAGGCGCGCAGCAGCAGGCGCCGGGCCCAGGGCTTGTCGACGAAGCCCGCCTCGAGGCTGGCCCCCCTGGCCGCATAGGCATCATGGAAGCGGTAGACCCGCCGGGGCTGCGGCCGCCCGAAGGCATCGCCGACCTTGGCGATGACGGAATAGTCATTCTGGGTGCTATCGACAAAGGCATTGGCCCGGAGGAACAGGCCACTCGGCTCGTGCAGGTGCCTCCCGCTCACCGTGAGCCGGTGCGTGTCGAAGGAGCCCAGCTCGTAGGACGCGGCTACACCCGTTCCGCGCACCATCTGATCCGTGACGAGCTGGACGGCGCCTCCGAGCGCATCGCTTCCGAAGCGGATGGGGACGATGCCCTGGTAGATCTCCACCCGCTGCACGAGGTTGACGGGGACGTTGGCGAGCTCCGGCCCATAGCCCGCCAGCTCCAGCGGCACCCCATCCACGAAGAAGCGGATCTGCTCGTCCGTGAGTCCGGCGAGCGAGAAGCGTGACCGGCTGCCGAGTCCTCCCGAGCGGCGCACGTTCACGCCCTCGGTGCGTGACAGGGCCTCACCCATGTCGGCCGCCTCGCGCTTGATGTTCTCGGTGTCGATCACCTGGACCGACTCGGCGGACCGGCGCCGGCGCTCTCCCTCGGACGGACCCTGGACGGTGACCTCGATGGGCTCGTCCGAGCCCGCGGGCGGCGGCGGGGGCGCCGGTGGGGTGGGCTCCGGAGGCGGTTGGAATTCGTAGGTATAGAGGATGCGCGAGGGCATCGGCGTGCCGTTGCGCCGTGCCGGCTCGAAGCGCATGCGCAGCGCCGCCTCGTGCGCCGCCTCGTCGAAGCCGTGCCCGGCCGGCCCCACCACCTCCGCCTGGGTGACCTGGCCCTCCGCGTCCAGCGTCAGCCGCAGGACGACCTTCGCCTCCAGCCGCTCCTCGAGCGCCTGGGGCGGGTAGGTGGCCTCGGCGGACTCCTTCAGCTTCGGCGCCTCGAGCGCGGGCGCCGCCGGTGTCGCTTCCTGTGCTCGGGACACGCCCGTCCCCAACAGCCCCGCCACCAGCAGTGCTGTCCCCACGCCCCGTACCGTTCCGCTCCACAGGCGGAATATGAAAATGGTTCTCATTCTCATTTTCGGGGCGGTGTTAGGCGTGATCCGGGGCGGTGTCAAGGCGGTTGGGGGTTCAAGCGGCCTGGGCGTGAGGGGCGGGGAGCGCGCGGAGGTGCTCGGCCACGACGAAGGCGAGCTGGAGGGCCTGGTCGGCGTTGAGCCGGGGATCGCAATGGGTGTGGTAGCGCAGGGGGAGATCGCTCTCGGTCACCTCGCGCGAGCCGCCCAGGCACTCGGTGACGTCCTGTCCCGTCATCTCCAGGTGGAAGCCACCGGGGTGGACGCCCTCGGCGGAGGCGATCTGGATGAAGTGGCGCACCTCCGAGAGGATGCGGTCCAAGGGCCGGGTCTTGTAGCCGTTGCCCGCCTGCAGCGTGTTGCCGTGCATCGGGTCGGTGGCCCAGACGACGGGGCGTCCGTCGCGGCGGGTCGCGGCCATGAGCCGGGGCAGCCGATCGGCGATCTTGTCCGCGCCGAAGCGGCCGATGAGCGTCAGCTTGCCGGCAATGGCCTCGGGGTTGAGCACGTCCATCAGCCGCAGCAGATCGTCTGGCTCCATCGTGGGTCCGCACTTGAGGCCGATGGGGTTCTGGATGCCGCGCATGAACTCCACGTGGCCCCCGTCGAGCTGCCGCGTCCGCTCGCCGATCCACAACATGTGGGCCGAGGCGTCGTACCACCCGCCCGTGGCGGCATCGAGGTGCGTCTGGGCCTCCTCCACGTTGAGCAGCAGCGCCTCGTGACTGGTGTAGACGTTGCGCGGGTCCAGGCTCGGAGCCTGCCGCTCGGGGTGCGCGCTTCCCCAGCGCTGGAGCGCCTCCAGGTCCGCATGGCGCTCCTGGATGAAGGCGCGCACGAGCTCCATCGTGTCCGAGCATTGCCGCCAGGCGAGCAGCAGGCGCTCGGGGTCCGGCGTGCGCTCGGCGAGGGTGAACGCCATGCCGTTGATGTTGTCGCCGCGGTAGGCGGGCAGGGTGATGCCATCCCGGGTCTCCACGGGGCTGGAGCGCGGCTTGGCGAACTGGCCCGCGATGCGGCCGACGCGCACCACCGGACGGCCTCCGGCGAACGTGAGCGCCACCGCCATCTGGAGCAGCAGCCGGAGGGTGCCGCGGATGTTGTCGGGCGAGAACTCCTTGAAGCTCTCCGCGCAGTCACCGCCTTGCAGGAGGATCGCCTTGCCCTCGGCGACCCGGCCGAGCGCGTCCCTCAAGCGGCGGGTCTCCTCGGCGGATACCAGCGAGGGCCGCCGGGACAGCTCCTCCTCGACCCGCGCCAGGGCGCGGGGATTCGGATAGTCGGTGGGCATGTGCTTGAGGGGCCTGTCCCGCCAGGAACGAGGGGTCCAATTTCGATTCATCACAGGAGCGCCATTACCAGGGTGAGAACGGGATGAAGAGGACGAGGGATTCATGGTCGTGGCAGCAGTCCCCGTGCCACGCAGTCATTCAGATAGCGGTCCATCAGGGCACGGTCGGGGGAAGGGCAGGAGACACCGCTCTCGGTGAGGCTTCGGGTCAACTGTTCGCAACGGATGCGTCCCAGTCCGAAGGTGGCATCCGCTGAGCCCGCGCGCAGATCGAAGAACGCCATCGTGGCGCTGTTGTCCGCGCTGTCCGCGCGCCGGGCGAGGCGCTCCCTCCACTCGGGAAGAGGGCACGTGTCCACCCGGTAGCCGTACGCGCGCACCCACTGGAACACGTCGCTCAAGCGCACGTCCGGGTGGGGGGCGAGGTTGAACACCGGCCCGCTCCGGGACACCAGGGACAGGCGCACGATGGCGCGCGCCACGTAGTCCACCGGGGTCCACGTCTCGTGGACGTCCATCTGGGGAAGCACGCCCGCGGGGATGCCGGCCAGCAGGATGCGCCAGACCAGGTCCTGCGGATTGACGATGCCCGTGCTGGACGCGCCCACCACGCGGCCCAGGCGGTAGACGGCCACCGGCAGACCGCGCTCGCCGGCCTGCTGCACGAGTCTCTCGGCGATCCACTTGCTGCGCTGGTAGCCGTCGAGCAGCCCCGGGTGGGCGGGGACGAAGTCCTCGGGGACCTCGGGCTGGAGGTTCGACGGGGGCGCCACCGCGAGCGTCGAGACGTAGTGCAGGGGCTTGGGCCGCACGGCGGCGGCCAGCCGCAACAGCTCGCGCGTGCCGCCCACGTTCACCGCCTTCAGGCTGCCGTACTCGCGCACGACGCTGACCACCGCGGCGTTGTGGTAGACGACGTCGCACTCGGCGGCCAGTCCGTGGAAGCGCGTGGCGCCCAGTCCCAGCCAGGGCTGGCTCAGGTCCGCCGGCAGCGCGAGCACCCGCTCGGCGAGGCCGTCGGTGGCGAGCCCCTGGCCCACCAGCGCCGTGCGGATGCGCTCCATCGCCTGGGCCTCGTCCCGGGCGCGGACCAGGCAGACGATCCGCGCGTGCGTCTGGCGCATCAACTGGTCGAGCAGGTGCGCGCCCACGAAGCCGGTGGCGCCCGTCAGCAGCACCTGCCGCGGCGGCGCCTGGGACACGGGGTTCTTGTCATGGGCGAGCGTGCTGGGGACGATCTCCTCGGGCAGCTCGGCGTCGGCGAGCATGGCGGCGGTGAGGCCACCGGCCTGGACCTGGGTGCCCGCGCCGTGCTCCAGCGCCTGGGCCAGTCCCGCGGCGGTCGGATGGCGGAACACCGTGGCGACGGGCACCTCGCGACCCAGGGCCACGCCGAGCCGGTTGGCCACCTGGATGCTCTGCAGCGATTGTCCGCCCAGCTCGAAGAAGTCGTCCTGGGCCGTCACCCCGCTCACGCCCAGCACCTGCTCCCAGATGGCGAGGATCTCGCGCTCCAGGTCGGTGGCCGCGTCGGCGACCGGCGTGCTTCCCTCGGTGGCCATCTTCCGGCGCAGCTCGGCGCGGTCCACCTTGCCATTCGAGGTGCGCGGCAGCCGCTCGGAGAAGACGAAGGCCCCTGGCACCATGGGCGCGGGCAGGGCCCCCAGCAGATGACGGCGCAGCTCCGCCGCCGTGGGCGCGGGCGAGGTGGCGACGACGTGCGCGCACAGCCGCCGCGTGCCTCCCGGCAAAATCTGGCCGACCACCGCCGCGTCCTTCACCCCCAGCAGGCCGAGCAGCACGGTTTCGATCTCGGTCGGGTCGATCCGGTGTCCGCTGATCTTGAACTCGTCATCCACGCGGCCGACGAACACCAACTGTCCGTCCTCGCGCAGCCGGGCCGTGTCACCGGTGCGGTAGGCTCGCGGACGGCCGGGCAGTTGTCCGAGCACCGTGAAGCGCGCCGCGTCCAGCTCCGGGCGTCCCAGGTAGCCGCGCGCGAGGCCGCCTCCCAGCAGGTACAGCTCGCCCTCGGTGCCCGGAGCGGCGGGCCGCCCATTCTTGTCGAGGAGCGCCGCGCTCACTCCCGGCAGCGGGCGGCCGATGGGCACTTCGTCGGAGTCGCCTTCCGCCTGGGGGCCGCTGAGCGTGGCGACGGTGGCCACCACGGTGGCCTCGGTGGGGCCATAGGTGTTGAGCAGTTGCACCCTGGGCCCCACGGCGGTGCGCCAGCGGGCGACCCGCTCGGGCAGCGCGGCCTCTCCGCCGATGATGACCGTGCGCACGGAGGACGGCAGCGCGAGCCCGCCCGTGGAGACGCTGTAGGCCAGCTCGTGCCAGAACGCCGTGGGCAGATCCAACACGGTGATGCCGGCGGCGGTGCAGGCGTCGAGCAGCCGGGGCACGGACTGGAGCATCTCGTCGGTGCGCAGCACCAGCCTCGCGCCGGCGCACAGGGTCAGGAAGATCTCCTCCACGCTGGCGTCGAAGTGCAGCGGGGCGAATTGCAGCACCCGGTCCTCGCGGCGCACGCCGTAGCGCGCGGTCGCTCCCGCCACGAAGTGGGCCAGCGCGCCCCGGGTGATCTGCACTCCGTTGGGCTGTCCCGTCGAGCCCGAGGTGTAGATGACATACGCGAGGCGCTCCTCCTCGCTCCGGGGCGTGGACGGGGACGGCTCGCGCGAGGGCTTCTCGTTGCGCCGCACGGCCAGACCGCCTGGAGGCTGTGGCTCGGCCTTGGCCTCCGGGGTCTTGGCGGTGGTGACGATCAGCGCGGGCGCGGCGTCCTCGAGGATTCCGAGCGTCCGGGCCGACGGCCCGAAGGGATCGAGCGGCAGATAACCCGCGCCGGCGAACAGCACGCCCAGGCTCGCCACGATCGCGTCGATGCTCCGGGGCACCATCACCGCCACCGGGGCGTCCGGCCGCGCCCCTTCCGCGACGAGCCGCTCTCCGAGGGCCCGGGACGCCGCGAGCAGCTCGCGGTAGCTCATGCGGTACGGCCCGTGCTCCACCGCCACCGCGTCCGGTTGCTCACGGGCGCGCTCGGCGAGCAGCTCCAACACCGGGCGCGGGGCGCACGGCAGCGGCTCGCCCGCGATGAGGGCGGACGTTGCGGAGGCGGCCTCCGTGCTCTCCGGACCGTGGCCCGCGTGCGTGGACGAGGCGAGGGAGAGGAGTTGGGCGAGGGGCTGTTGGGGCGCCGCGCTCAGCGTGGCCAGCACCTGGAGGAAGTCGCGCTGGTGGGCCTCCAGCTCGTCGGCGCCGTAGCAGGCGGGGTTGGCGTCGAAGTCGATCCGTGGCCCACCGCCATCGGCGCGGGCGTACACTCCAATGGACAGATCCTCCACGGGGCCGGCGGAGATGTTGTGCGCGATCCCCGGCATGCCCGCGAAGCGCAGGCCGTAGTCGAACGGCATGATGTTGACCACCGGGCCGAACAGCCGGCGCTGTCCGCCCACCATCTTCAGGTCCCGGCGCAGTTGCTCGTAGCGGTAGCGCAGGTGGGGCCGGATGGCGCGCATCTCCGCCGCCACGCCCCGGGCCAGCTCGAACAGTCCCTGCTCCGGCCTCACGGGGACGCGCAGTGGCACGATGTTCATCGCCATGCACGGCACGCGCAGCGCGGCGGAGCCGAGCCGAGACATCACCGGCAGGCCGAGCACCACCTCCGGCGCTCCCGTCTTCTGGTGCATCCAGGCCGCCGTGGCGGCGAGCACCAAGTCCGGCCAACCCAGGCCCTCCTTGCGCGCCGCCTCCTGGAGCCGCTCCGCCTCACCCTTGTCCAGGTGACGCGTCTGGCGGACGAAGCGGGGCGACATGGGCTCGGGCCGGGCCAGGGTCACCGGCGTGGGCCGATCGGCCAGGCGCTCCATCCAGAAGGCCCGGTCGAGCGCGTACTGCGGCCCGTTGCGATAGGCGGCGTCCTCCTCCACCACCGGACCCAGGCGGCGGAAGCCCTCGGGGACGGGACGTCCCGACACCTTCGCGGTGTACAGGTCGGCCACCCGCCGCGCGAGCAACGAGAAGCCGAAGCCATCCATGGCGATGTGGTGGACGCGCTGGAACCAGAAGAAGCGCTCGGGCGCGGCCTGGAAGAGCGCTTGGGTGAAGAGCGGACCCTGGCGGAGATCCACCGGCCGGGAGAGGTCGGCCCACATCCACTCGAGCGCCGCCGCCCAGGGATCCCGGGCGCCGCGCAGATCGATCCGGTGCAGCTCCCAGTCCGAGGACAGGTCGGCCACCTGGACGGGCCCCTCGGCGCCGGGCACGAAGCGCATGTGCAGGGCCTCGGCCTCCCCCACCGTCTGGCGCACCGCGGCCTCGAAGAGGGCCGCGTCCACGGGTCCCTGGATCTCGATGCACTCGCCCGCGTTGTACACGGCGCTCTGGAGGTCGAACTGCTGGCCCGACCAGATTCCGTGCTGGGCCGCGGACAGCGGCAGGATGACCTTCTGGGTGTCACTCATGATTCGGTCCTCGGGTGGAGAAAGGCGCCCGGCTCGGTGGGGGAGCGGGGATCAGTGCGTCGTCACGGACTCGGGCGAGCGCGAACCCGAGGTCAGCAGCGCGTACCAGTCGGTCAGCGTCGGACGCTCGGCCAGCTCCACGAAGGTGATCTCCGCGCCCTTGCGCCTCCAGCGCTCCACCAGGCTCATGATGCGGATGGAGTCGAGTCCCCGGTCGAGCAGGTTCTCGTCTTCACCGAGCTCCGAGGGCGGTTGGACCAACAGCTCGGCGACCTCCTCGCGGACGCTCTGGGGGGTGAACGCCCCCTCGCCCACCGGCCCCAGCATCTCGATGACCCGGTCGGTGACGGTGGTGACGGCGCACAGCTTCGCCGCGTAGTTCAGCGCCATCAGGTGCTGCTCGCGGGAGAAGTCCCCGAGGGCATCGGCGACGAGGAACGGCTGGATCTCGCTCATGAAGCCATCGCTCGCCGTCTGCAGGCAGCCGATGTGGGCGTAGATGCCGGTGATGATGAGCTGATCGCGGCCCTTCTCCTTCAGCAGGTCCATCAGCCCCGTCCTGCGGAACGCGCTGTAGCGCCACTTGGTGAGGTGGATGTCGCCCTCGGCGGGCTTCAGCGCGTCGATGATCTGCTCCGGACCCGGCTCGGCGGCGATGCCCATGCCCCAGAAGTCCAGCAGCAGGCCGCGCTGCTCGATGCTCTGCCCGCCGGGCTGGGCGGAATACACCACGGGGATGCCCAGCGCGGCGCAGTGCTGGCGCAGCCGCTGGATGTTCGCCACCAGCTCCGTCACCGGCGACTGGCCGGCCGTGAAGGCCTTCACGAAGTGGTTCTGCATGTCGTGGATCAACAGCACCGCGCGCTTGGGATCGGGCGTCCACGACACCTTGTTCTGGGGCAGCTCGGCCGCGCCGGGCATGGTGTAGGGGGCAATGGCGGGAAGGGCCATGACGTGACTCCTGGAGAATCGAAAGAGGGAAGGGGGAAAGAGCGTGTCGAGGGGCTAGGTCCTGGAGCCCAGGCGGGCGGCGAGCGCTCCGCGCAGGTCCTTCTTGCTGACCTTGCCCACGCCGGTCTGGGGGAACGAGTCGACGAACTCGATGCGGTCCGGAATCTTGAAGGCCGCCAGTCCGCGCGAGCGCAGGAAGGCGTTGAGCGCGGCGGGGGTGGGGGGCGTCTTCTCGCGCGGGATGATGAACGCGCAGGTGCGCTCACCGAGGAACGTGTCTGGCATGGCGACCACCGCCACGTTGTGCACCGCGGGGTGCGCCAGCAGGTGGTTCTCCACCTCCTCGGCCGCGACCTTGTCCCCGCCCCGGTTGATCTGATCCTTCGCGCGTCCCTCCACCACCAGGTCGCCCTGGGCGGTGACTCGCACGAGGTCTCCCGTGCGGTAGAAGCCGTCGGTGGTGAAGGCCCGCGCGTTGTGGACCTCGGCCTTGTAATAGCCCCGGATGGTGTAGGGGCCGCGCGTCAGCAGGTGGCCCGTCTCGCCCGGAGCGACGTCGCGGTCCTCATCGTCCACCACGCGGATTTCATCGGCGGGGGAGATGGGGCGGCCCTGCGTGGTGGAGATGCGCTCCTCGTCATCGTCCAGCCGGGTGTAGTTGACCAGGCCCTCGGCCATGCCGAACACCTGCTGGAGCGTGCACCCGATGGTGGGACGCACCCGCTTCGCGGCCTCGTCGCTGAGCCGGGCCCCGCCCACCTGGAGCACTCGCAGACTCGACAGGTCATGCCGCCGCGCCTGGGCGGCCTCCAGCCAGATCATCGCCAGCGGGGGCACGAGCGCGGTGATCGTCACCCGCTCGCGCGCGATGAGGGGGAAGGCCTCGTCGGGGCTGGGGTTGAGCGCCATCACCACCGTGCCGCCCGCGTACAGCGTGCCGAGCGTGCCCGGCGAACTGAGCGGGAAGTTGTGCGAGGCGGGCAGCGCGCACAGGTACACGCTCTCCCCGTCGAGCTGGCAGATCTCCACGCTGCCCCGCAGGCTGTAGATGTAGTCGTCGTGCGTGCGCGGAATGAGCTTGGGCACGCCCGTGCTTCCGCCCGAGAGCTGGAAGAAGGCCACGTCGCTCGGGGCCGGGCCGGACAGCGCCACGGGCTCGGCGTACAGCCCGCTCAGCGCCTGGAACGGACCCGCGTCTCCCACGACGATCACATGCCGCAGCGTGGGCACCGAGCCGCGCACCTGCTCGGCCAGCGTGCGGTAGTCGAAGCCCGAGTGCTTGTCGGGGATGATGTAGGCGACGGCCTCGGTGAACTCGCAGAAGTAGCCAATCTCCGCCTGGCGGTGCGCCGGCAGCGCGAACACGGGCAGCGCGCCCAGGCGGAACAGCGCGAAAATCACCTCGAGGAACGCGCCGATGTTGGGCAGCTGCACCACCACCCGATCCCTCGGACGGATGCCCAGGGCGTGGAAGCCGGCGGCGAGCTGATCCACGCGGGTGTCGAGCTCCCGGTAGCTCAGGCGCTGCGTTCCGGCGACGAGCGCCGTGCGCTCGGGGTGGCGCGTGGCACGATCCCGGAGCAACTGACCGAACGTCTCGCCGCGCCAGTAGCCCGCCTCGCGGTAGCGCGCGGCGAACTCCTCGGGCCACGGGCTGAAACCCGGCAGGAGGTCCTTTCCGGCCGTGCTCACGGCTGCACCTCGGCGCCCTGCCCGAGCCCCATGGCCTGGAGCATGGTGCGGAACTTCGCCTCGGTCTCGGCCAGCTCGGACTCGGGCGTGGAGCCCACCACGATGCCCGCGCCCGCGAAGAGCCGCAGCGTGCGCTCGTCGGCCTCGGCGCAGCGGATGGTCACCGCCCACTGCCCGTCACCCGTCGCGTCGCACCAGCCCACCGTGCCCGTGTAGAAGCCGCGATCGAACGGCTCGATGGAGCCGATGGCCTCGTGCGCCAGCCGGGTCGGGAAGCCGCACACCGCGGGCGTGGGGTGCATGGCCGCGGCCAGGGTGAGCGAGGAGATGGAGGGATCCTTCAGCTCGCCGCTGATGCGGCTGGACAGGTGCCACATGGTGGGCGTGTGGATGAGCGAGGGGCCCGCGGGCACGTCCAGCGTCTTGCAGTACGGGCGCAGGGCCTCGGCCACCGCGTCGATCACCACCGCGTGCTCGTGGAGATCCTTCGGGGAGGCCATCAGGGCGGAGGCGCGCCGCTGGTCCTCGACGGGATCGGCGCTGCGCGCGGCCGAGCCCGCGAGCGGGTTGGCGAGCACCTGGAGTCCGGAGCGGGACACGAGCAGCTCGGGGCTGGCGCCGATGAGCGTGCGGCGGCCAGCGGAAGAGCCGGGCTGGGTGGGCAGGTCCACCGCGAAGGTGTAGCCCGCGGTGTTGCGCTGGGCGAGGTTGCGCAAGAGCTGGGTCAGATCGATGGGCGTGGGGGTGTCCAGGTGCAGCGAGCGCGAGAGGACGACCTTGCGCAGGGGGCTGCTGCGCATCAGCTCCAGGGCCTGGGCGACGCCGTGCAGGTAGGCGGCGGGCTCGGGCACGGGGCGCACCGTGTAGCGCGCGGTGGAGGAGGGGCGCGCGGGCGAGGCCGTGTCGAACGAGAGGGGCCCGCCGCGCTGGAACGTCATGGGCACCACCAGGTGGGAGGACAGCGAGCCGTCGAAGGGCACCGCGCCCACCACCACGGGGATGTCATGCCCGGAGTCGCGCGCCTCGTTGAGTACCTTGGTCACGTGCTCGGGCAGGCGCTGGAGCGCGTCCGGGCCCTCCAGGGGCGGCACGGTGGCGAAGGTGCCGCGCGTGAGCAGGGTGCGCTTGGGCGAGGCGAAGAAGAACGAGGAACCCGCTTCGTAGCTGTCGAGCAGTTGGGTCGCCAGTGTCTGGGCCATGGGACGTTCGGACATGGGGGTCTCCTTGGGGGATGCGGACATGGCGCCTAGGCGCCCAGGGTGGCGCCGCCATCGACACACAGGTCGTGCAGCGTGATGTGGCGGGCGCGATCGGACACGAGGAAGGCCACCGCCTCGGCGATGTCCTCCGGCGTGGCGATGCGGCGCAGGGGAATGCCCACGCGGAACGTCTCGGGAGCGCCGGCGATGACCGCGCTCGCGCCGTTCTCGTCCGCCCACAGCAAGCGCTGCATCTCCGTGTCCGTGGAGCCGGGGGACACCACGTTGCAGCGGATGCCGTGCTGGGCCAGCTCCAGGCCGAGGCACTTGGTGAACATCGTCGAGGCGGCCTTGGAGGCGGCATAGGCGGCCATCTGCATGCGCGGCACGCTCGAGGCGTTGGAGCCCACGGTGACGATGGCGCCCGACTTGCGCGGCACCATGCGCCGGGCCACCGCGCGCGAGACGTGGAACACGCCGTGGGTGTTGACCGCGAACGTGGTCGCCCAGTCCGCGTCCGACAGCGTCAGCACGGAGCCCATGCGCAGCACGCCCGCCACGTTGACCAGGGTGGTGATGGGGCCCAGCTCGCGCTCGACCCGCTCCACCACCGCCTCCACGGCGGCCGCGTCACTCACGTCCGCCACGTAGGCCTCGGCCCGGCGGTCACGCTCGCGCAGCCCCGTCACCAGCGCCTCCAACCCCGCTTGCTTCGTGTCGAGCGCCGCGATCGCGGCCTCTCCCGCCAGCGCGCGGGCCACCGCCGCCCCAATGCCTTGCGCCGCTCCCGTCACCAGCGCCACCTGGGCTTTCGTCCCCATCCGGGCCTCCTCGTGAGAACTTGAAAATGAGAATGGTTCTCATTATCGTTTTCGGGGCAGTCTCCTCCCATGCCTTGACGTGGCTTGTCAAGAGAAGGAGGGAGAGGTTCTCACGGAGAAGGGGACCTGCGAGGTCGTCCCGCGCCTTTCCGGGTGGAAAGTGGGAGGGACGTCCGAGGTCATGTTCGCGTCATGCCCGCGAGGCGCACGAGGCGCCCCGGGCACGAGGGGGTTCAGCTGTTGAGCATCGGGTGGCCCTGGTGCGCGACGAGCAGGTCATGCATGTCGTTGGCGTGCTCCTCCTCCTTGGCGAGGATCTCCTCCAACAAGCGCCGGGTGGTCGGGTCATGGTTGGCGAAGTAGCGGATCATCTCCTGGTAGGTCTGGATGGCGATGCGCTCGGCGATTAGATCCTCGCGGATCATCTCCACCAGGTTCTTGCCCTGGATGAACTGGCTCGCGCTGCGTGTCAGCAGACCCTCGGGATTGAAGTTGGCTTCGCCGCCCAGTTGACTGATGCGCTCGGCGAGCAGCATGGCGTGGTCGTTCTCCTCCCGCGCGTGCTCGAGGAACTCCGCCTTCACCGACTCGCTGTTGATGCCTTGCGCGGCGACGGCGTGCGAACTGTAGCGCAGCACACACACGAGTTCGGTGGCCAGCGCCTCGTTGAGCACCTTGACGGTGAGCTGCACATCCCCCTCGTAGTCCTGGGTGAGGGCACCTTTCTCCAGGTGCTCTCGTGCCCGGCGGCGGATCTCCGTGATGTCGGTCAGGAATGGTTGGGTATTGTCGGACATGGTGGGTCTCCCTTGATGAACCTGGGCTTGCTCCACCACGTTGAGCACGGCGCCCCGCAACACCCATCCCGGGGAGAGCATTCAAGAGGGCACGAGGCTCGCTCGGCTGCTTCCTCACCGGGCGGCCGTCAGGCGGTGCGTGGGCCCCGGGCCTTCACAGCCACAGGCGCCAGAGCAGGCCCAGGCGGGTGGTGTAGCCGACGGAGGCGCGCTCGATGTGGCCGTCCGCGGAGATGAAGAAGGTGGTGGGGAACTGCTCGAGGGCGAAGGCGCGCATCGCCTCGGAGCCGCCGAGCAGCACGGGGTAGTCCACGGCCTGCTCCCGGGCGAAGCGGCGCACGTCCGCCTCGTCCTCGTAGGCCACCGCCACGGAGAACACCTGGGCGGAGTCTCCCACCATGCCCTGGAGCGCGGAGAGGGTGGAGGACTCGGCCTTGCACACCCCGCACCAGGGGGCCCAGAAGGAGAGCACCACGGGCTTGCCCCTCAGCGAGGACAGGCGCACCGGCTCGCCGCCGGAGAGAGGGCGCAGCACCAGGTCCGGCGCGGGCGCCCCCGTGGGCAGGTGGCGCGTCTGCCAGAGGCTCACCCCGGTGAAGAGCAGCGCCAGCAGCAACACGTCCATCAGCAGGCGCGTCCCCGCGGGGCGGCGCATCCGGTTCCAGAGCCGCCCGAGTCGTGTACCTGGTGCGCGCTGCTCGTCCATCGTGGTGGCGACTAGAGCACGTCCTGGAGGCCGCGGGCCATCATCCAGTTGTCATGGTAGACGACGCCGGTGGGCGCGACGGTGTCGCTGCGGTACAGCCCCACCTTCAGGTAGTTGACCTGCCCGGAGAACTGGGTGGCGATGTAGCGCTTGGGCAGCACGAGCTGGCCGTCGTAGTACAGCTCGACGAAGCCCACGCTGGCGCTGGCGGACCACTTCACGTGGAAGATGAAGTCGTGCCACTTGCCGCGCACCAGCGGCGTCTTCCAGACGATGACGCCCGGGCTGCCGCCGATGTTCAGCCGCACCTCCTCGCCGTACACGTAGAACTCCACGGGGGGCGAGCCGCTGCTGCCGCTGTGGTGCCACTGGGTGAAGAGCTGCCACGTCTTGGCGCTCGGGAAGTCCGTGGCGAACATCGTGCTCCACCGGTAGTAGTACTCCGAGCCCGAGGGCTCGTTCGTCATCTGGATCAGCTCGTTGCGGTTGCCGCTGGAGTTGATGGGATCATCGCCCTGCTTCACGGTGGCCTTGAGGGCGTAGCTGCCCTGGCGCACGGGCGAGGTCACCACCGCCAGCCGGTCCGCGCTCACCATCTGCTCGCTGTCCCACTGCGAGCGATCCTTCGTCTCGAAGTCCGCCTTCCACACCACGCCCGAGGCGGTGACCGGGCCGGCGCACACGCGCGCCTCGGCGATGCTCGCCCACTCGTTGAGCGAGTTGCCCTGGAAGGTGATGCGCAGGCGGCGCGAGGTCAGCGCGCTGAAGGTGTACGTCTCCGCCGCCGTCGTCGTGCCGGTGCTCGTGCCCGAGTAGACCGGCGTGTAGCTCATCCCGTCCGGGGAGACGGAGATCGTGAAGGTATTGGCGCGCAGGTTGCCCTCGTGCCACGCGATGGCCACGCCCTGCATGCTCTTGAGCGAGCCCAGATCGTAGTCGATCCACGAGCCCTTGCCGAGGTTGCTCCAGCGCGTGCCGAGTTGGTCATCCATCGTGTTCTGCGGCCCATTGCCATCGTTGCCGCTGGCCAGCACCGACTGGGCCGTGAGGGGGGTGCAGTTCTGCACGACCAGGGTCGTGGAGGCATCCGCGACATGGCTGTCAGGTAGGCCTTCGGTGTCAGAGGTATTGGGTGTGCCGCACGCGGAGACGGCGATGACAAGCAATAGATCTGCCAGCAGCAGTGTTCTGTTCACGGAGAGGCTTCCTGGGGGCGGGGCAAAGACAGACGGTGCGAGGCTTTTCACCCGCGGACGGGTGGGGGGACGGCGGGACGCGCCCCTCCCGTCAAGCCCGGGAAGCCGTGGGGCTCCTGGCGTGCGGGAGAGAAGGAATGGAATCGTTCTCGTGTGCTCCTGAGTAACGCCGGCGTGGGGACGCCTGGGATTTCGCGCGTTCTCAGCATCTCTCAAAGATATTCTCTATTCAACACGGAAATCGCTTGCCTGCCTGTCTGCCAGACGGCCAGGAGTTGGGTATTCCATTGTAATGGGAGAGTTCCAATTCCATGGGCAGACGTCCGCGCCGCGCGGTGCATGGATTTTCACCGGCATTCATTCGTCACGGAGGACTGAAAGGGATTGCGGGCCGCGCGGGGGGGGATCAGCCCTCGCCCCCGGAGAGCCGGGAGAGCTCCCGCAGCGACTCCTGCACGGCGT
Source organism: Cystobacter fuscus DSM 2262 (assembly GCF_000335475.2). Taxonomy (NCBI): domain Bacteria; kingdom Pseudomonadati; phylum Myxococcota; class Myxococcia; order Myxococcales; family Archangiaceae; genus Cystobacter; species Cystobacter fuscus. The sequence continues at coordinate 23,073 of NZ_ANAH02000020.1, forward strand.
TCCAGTCGGGGGCCGTCCCTCGCGTCCGGGCGGACTCCAGGAGGAACTCCATGCGCCCCGCGGCGGTGCTCACCGCGTGGAAGCCGTAGGAGCCGGCGGTGCCGTACAGCCTGTGGGCGAGCGAGGACACTTCCTCCAGGTCCGGGGCCTGACCGGTCCGGGCCCGCAGCACCGCGTCCGACAGCTCACGCACCTTGTCGCCCAGGCGCTCCAGGTACTCGGCTTTCAGGGCCGCCAGCATGGCCGCCATGTCCGCGTCCTCGGCGTTGTCCAGCAGGGAGCGTGCGGGCGGTGGGGGAGGGCGGGGCACCACGGCCTTCTCCACCCAGTCGACGAGCTCCTGGGGCGTGGGGGCGTGGGCGCGCAGGTCCTTCGGGAAGGAGGAGGCGAAGAGGACGGGCAGGTGGGGATCCGCGCGGCGCAGCTCCTGGATGAGCGCCGTGTCGCTCATTCCCGGGGGCAGCCGGTCCACGATGACGGCGTCCACCCGCTCGAGCGAGAGCGCGGCGCGGGCCTCCGCCACGCCGAGGGCCGTCTCCACCTGGTAGCCGCGCTCGCTCAGGTACGCGGCGACGGGCGAGCAGGGCTGCCCGCCGTCCTCCAGCAAGAGGAGCTTGCGGCGAATCATGACGCCTCCTGGTGGGGCCCGCGGCCGCCCTCGTGCGGGGCCAGCAGTCCGTTGAGCAACTCCCGCACCGAGGTCATCAGGGCCTCCTCGGTGGTGCGCGTCTTGATGTGGTGGCGGGTATGGCCGAGCGTGAGCTGGTGCTCGTCCACCGAGGACAAGTCCCTGCCGGTGAAGACGATGAGGGGCGTGCCGCGGCCCTTGCCCTGGCGCAGGATGTCCACCACCTCGAAGCCGTCCATTCGGGGCAGGCCCACGTCCAGGACGATGAGATCCGGCGGGGTGGCGCGCGCGAGCGCCACCGCGTCCTCTCCATCCTGGGCCTCGTAGCAGACGGCGCCGAGCCGCTCCAACTGGGTGCGCAGCACCTGGCGCGTGGTCACGTCGTCATCCACGAGCAGCACGCGCGCCTGGCCGGGCTGGCGCACCGCGTAGCGCACCGTGCGCAGGAAGCTCGCCTCGTCGAAGGGCTTGAGCATCCAGTCCACCAGCAGGGGCTGGACGGAGCCCTCGTGCTGCTCGGTGAGCATGATGATGGGCAGCTCCCGGGTGTGCGGTTGCTCGCGCAGCCGGCGCACGAAGTCGATCTCCCGGCCCTCGGTGTGCCGGGGATCCACCACCAGCGCGTCCGGCGCGCCCACCTCGATGAGCCGCTCGGCCTCCTCCAGCGAGGGGGTGCGCAGCACGCGGTAGCCCTCGTGGGTGAGCAGGCCGCGCATGCGGCCGGACAGCTCCCCGTCCGTGGTGACCACGAGGATGGAGTGGCGCGAGTCGTCCATCACCCGCGACACGACGCCCGAGCCCGCCCGGGCCGAGGGCAGCGCGAAGCAGAAGGTGGCGCCCTCGCCCGGCTCGCCGTGGACCTCGATGTGGCCGCCGTGCTGCTCGACGATGGCCTGGGAGATGGCCAGGCCCAGGCCGGTGCCGCCCTTGGTGCGCGAGTCCGAGCTGTCGATCTGCTGGAACTTGCCGAAGAGCCGGTCGCGCTTGTCCGGGGGGATGCCGGGCCCCTGGTCCTTCACGGTGAAGCGCACCTGGCCCCGGGCGTCCTGGGCGGCTGTCACCTCCACCTCGCCGTCCACGGGGGAGAACTTGATGGCGTTGGAGACGAGGTTGGTGAGCACCTGGATGAGCCGATCCCGGTCCGCCCGCACCGTGCCGGCGCCGATGACCTGGTGGCGCAGGCGCACGCGCGCGCCATCCGCCATGGCCTGCACGCCGCTGAAGGTGGTCTCGATGACCTCGGCGCTCTCCACCGGCTGGAGCTTGAGCTCCAGCATGCCGGACTCCATCTTCTCCAGGTCGAGGATGTCGTTGATGAGGCGGATGAGGCGCTCGGTGTTGGAGCAGGCGATGCGCACCATGTCCCGCGCGGCCGCGGGAAGCTCCCCGAGGATGCCGCCATCCAGCAGGCCCAGCGAGCCGCGGATGGAGGTGAGGGGCGTGCGCAGCTCGTGGCTCACCGTGGAGACGAACTCGTTCTTCAGCCGCTCCACCTCCTGGCGCTCGGTGATGTCGCGCACGTAGGTGGTGAAGCGCGGGGGGCCCTCGCTGCGCACCCGCAGGAGCGTGAGCTCGGCGGGAAAGCTGGAGCCGTCGGTGCGCAGGGCGGGCAATTCCAGGCGCGTGGCCTGGCCCGCCACGGCGTCGGCGCGCAGGGCCCGCGTCACCGCCTGGTGCTGCTCGGGCCTCACCGACGCGGACAGCACGAGCGAGCGGAAGTCGCGGCCCAGGGCCTCGGCGCCGCGCAGTCGGAAGATGTGCTCCGCGGCGGGGTTGAAGTCCAGGATGCGGCCCGCCTCGTCCAGGGTGATGATGCCGTCGAGGGCGCTCTCCAGGATGGCCGCCTTGCGCGCCTCGCTCTCGCGCAGCTCCGCGTTGGCGGTGGACAGCGCCGCGGTGCGCTCCTCCACCCGCCGCTCCAGCTCCGCGTTGAGGGTGTCGAGCGCCTCGCCCGCGCGGGTGAGGCGCCAGAGCACCCGCAGCACGAAGGCGGAGAGCAGCAGGGTGAGGACGAAGAGGACGATGCGGAAGCGCTCGGCGCGCGCCTGCGCCTGCTCGTGCACCTGGAAGTAGGTGCTGATGATCTGATCGGCCGCGGGACTGGCGGCGCGTTCCACCAGGAGCTGGAGCGTCTCCCGGACCTCCTTCGCCCGGGCGAGCAGACCCCGGGCCTCCGCTTCCAGCTTCGCGCGCGTTGCCTCCGTGTCGGGCTGGCCGGTCAGCTCCCTCGCGAGGGCGGCGAGTGTGTCCTCCAGGTGGGGCAGGTCACCGTCCTCCGCGCCGCCACGGATGGCTCGCGTGAGCAGCCGGACCCGCTCGCGGGGCTCTCCGGGCGGCTGCCTGGTGACGAGCTCGGAGGACGTCCGCTCCAGGTTCGTCTGGAGTTCGTCGCGGCGCCGCTCGAGCTGCCGCAGACGTGTGTGCAGCAGCTCCTCGTCCACCAGCGCGCGCACGTAGCCGTCCAGCGCGGTGCTCAACTTCCGCTGCTCCTCGGCCCGCCACTGGGGCGGGAAGCGCCGCAGCTCCTCCGCCTCGCTCCGCAGCCTGGCGAAGGACTCCGGTGGGCTGTCCGCCGTGTCCGACAGGCCCAGGTGGAACTGGAGCAGGTCTCGCTCCAGCGCGTTGCTCTCCACCCGGAGCTGGCGCAGCCGGAGGCGGTATTGATCGTACTCGGTGGAGGCGAGGGGACGGCCCAGCGCGAAGACGATGCACAGGAGCGCGAGGGCCCCCGTGGCGAGCAGGGTGCGCTGGGCGAAGCGGGCTCTCACGGCGGGAAGTTTCATCGCGCGGAGGACGGCGGGCTCAGGTGGGCGGCAACAGCTTCTTGATGTCCGCGGGCAGGGTGAGCGGATTGAAGGGCTTGCCGATGACGCCCACGGCGCCCAGCTCCAGGTAGCGCGCCACCTCCTGCTTCTGGATCTTCGCCGTCATGAAGATGACGGGCGTGGTCGCGGTGGCCTCCTGGGCCCGGAGCCGGGCGAGGGTGGTGGGCCCGTCCATGCCCGGCATCATCACGTCCAGGAGGATGAGGTCGGGCCGCTCGGCGGCGGCCTTGGTCAGCGCGTCGGCCCCGGACGAGGCGAGCACCGTCTGCCAGCCGCCCACGCGGCTCAGGCTCACCTGGCCGATGGTGCGGATGTCGTCCTCGTCATCCACGAGCAGGACCTTGTGAATCGTCATGAGCAACCTCCGGGCGCGGGGGCGCCAACGCTCAAGCGTGCCCTGGCCATGCGCCGGGGCCCTGGTGGGTGGCTGGCCTCCCCCCGTGCTTCAGAACCGCGAGAGCGCCAGGAACGTCTTCATCTTCTCGTTCGACTCTCGCAGCCGCACGGACAGGGTCCGGACGAAGCTCCACAACAGGACATACGCCAGATCCTTGTCCGTGAACATCAGCTGATCCAGCTGCTCACGTTCAATGACCCACAGCGTACACGCGGTATGGGCGAACGCGTCGGCCGAGCGGGGAATGTCCTCGATGACCGACATCTCCCCGAAGTACTGGCCCTTTTCCAGGATGGCGAGCGCCTCCTCGCCCATGCCGGGCACCTGCTGGGAGATGCGCACCTTGCCCTCCAGGAGGATGAACATCTCCTTGCCCACCTCCCCCTCCCGGAACAGACAGGCGCCCGCTTCGTAGCCTCGGGGCCGGGCGATCGTCGCCACCCGGTGGAGTTGACTGTGGGTGAGGCCCTCGAAGAGCGCAACCTTCTTGAGGAGCAAGGCATCCATGGTGTCGCAGCTTCGTACCATGACCGGAGGGGCTCTGGTACGGTGGCAACCCCTTTCCCTTCGAGAAACAGGAGCGACGACCCGTGGCGGAGAAGATCAACAAGGTGACCATCATCGGCTCGGGGCCCGCGGGCTACACCGCGGCCATCTATGCCGCGCGCGCCAATCTGCAGCCGGTCATGTTCGCCGGTGGACCCACGCTCGAGGACGCGCAGCGCGTGCCCGGCGGCCAGCTCATGGTCACCACCGAGGTGGAGAACTATCCGGGTTTCCCCACGGGCATCACCGGGCCGGAGCTGATGGATCATTTCCAGAAGCAGGCCGAGCGCTTTGGCACCGTCATCCACATGGAGAACGTGGTGAAGGTGGACCTGTCCAAGCGCCCCTTCTTCATCCAGGGCGAGTCGGAGAGCTGTTACTCGGAGACCGTCATCATCGCCACCGGGGCGAGCGCCAAGTGGCTGCACGTCAAGGGCGAGGACCAGTTCAAGAACCGGGGTGTGTCCGCGTGCGCCACGTGCGACGGGGCCTTCTTCAAGAACCAGGACGTGCTGGTGGTGGGCGGTGGCGACACCGCCATGGAGGAGGCCACGTACCTGGCGAAGATCGTCAAGAGCGTCACCGTCGTCCACCGGCGTGACTCCCTGCGCGCCTCGAAGGTGATGCAGGACCGGGCGCTGAAGAACCCGAAGATTTCCTTCATGTGGGACAGCGCCGTCGAGGAGGTGCTGGGCAACGAGCGCGGAATGACGGCCGCCGTGGTGCGCAACCTCAAGACGGGCGACGCGCGGCAGGTGGAGGCCACGGGCCTGTTCGTGGCCATCGGGCACACGCCCACCACGAACCTGTTCCAGGGCGTGCTGGAGCTGCACCCCTCGGGCTACCTCAAGACGGTGCCCGGCAGCACCCGCACGTCGCTGCCCGGAGTGTTCGCTTGTGGCGACGTGCAGGACAGCTACTACCGCCAGGCCATCACCGCCGCGGGCTCGGGCTGCATGGCCGCCATCGACGCGGAGCGCTGGCTCATCGAGGAAGGCGCCTGAGCCCCCCATGAGCACGAGCACCAAACCCCAGACGGTGGCGGTCCACGCGGGCTCGCGGCTCACGGGCAGCAAGTCGCAGCCCGTGGTGCCGCACATCCAGATGTCCGCGGTGAGCTTCTTCGAGAACAGCGACGAGCTGGACGAGGCCCTGGACGGCAAGGACTACGTCTACTCGCGCATCGCCGCGCCCAACGCGGCGCTCCTGGAGGAGGCGGTGGCGGCGCTGGAGGGCACCGAGGCGTGCGTGGCCTACTCCAGTGGCATGGCCGCGCTGCGTGCCGTCTTCGATGCGCAGCGCTTGCGGCCGGGGGACACGCTCGTGATGCCGGCGGATGGCTATGGCGTCACCCGCCTGCTCTTCAAGAACCTGGCCGAGCGGGCGGGGGCGCGCATCGAGGCGCTCGTGCTCTCGGAGCCCTCCGCGCCCGAGCGTCTGCGCGCGCTGCGCCCCCGGCTCGTGCTCGCCGAGAGCATCACCAACCCGCTCTTGCGCGTGCCGGACCTCGAGGCGCTGTCCCGGGCCTGCCGGGAGGTGGGCGCGTTGCTGGCGGTGGACGCGACGTTCCCGTCTCCGCATGGCCAGCGGCCGTGCGCGCTGGGGGCGGACTACTCCATCCAGTCCACGACGAAGTGGCTCAACGGGCACAGCGATGCGTTGGGCGGCACGGTGAGCGGCAGCCGCGAGAAGCTCGCGCCCCTGCGTTCCGCGCGCCTGCTCAACGGGGACGTCCTGGGACCCTTCGAGGCGTGGCTCACCCTGCGCGGGGTGCGCACCCTGCCGGTGCGCATGAAGGTCCATGCCGAGAACGCGGCGCACGTGGCCCGGCGGCTCTCCGACTGCAAGCTCCTCTCGCGCGTGCACTACCCGGGCCTGCCGGACCATCCGGATCACGCGGTGGCCCGTCGCGTCCTGCACGGAGGTTTTGGCGGCATGGTGGCCTTCGACATCCAGGGGGCGGGCCGTCCGGAGTGCTTCCGTTTCCTGGAGGCGGTGAAGCTCGCGCGCGCGGCGCCCTCGCTCGGAGACGTGGGCACGCTGGTGATGCACGCGGCCAGCGCGAGCGCGCGCCGCATGACTCCCGAGGAGCGGCAGGCGGCCGGTATCGGCGAGAGCCTCATCCGTGTCTCGGTGGGGTTGGAAGATCCAGATGACATCGCCGACGACTTGATCGCCGCGGTGTCGGAGGCGGTGAAGCGGTGAAGATGGTGGATGTGGGAGGCAAGGAGAAGACGGAGCGGGTGGCGGTGGCCACCGCGCGGTTGCGCATGCTGCCGGCGACGCTCGAGCGCATCCTCCAGGGCAAGGTGGAGAAGGGGGATGTGCTGGCCGCCGCGCGGCTCGCCGGGGTGATGGCGGCCAAGCGCACGCCGGATGTCATCCCGCTGTGTCACCCCATCGCCCTGTCGGGCGTGGAGGTGGAGCTGACCCCAGTGGAGGACGGGCTGGAGTTCCGCGTGACGGTGCGCACGGTGGACAGAACCGGCGTGGAGATGGAGGCGCTCACCGCGGCGTGCGCGGCGGCCCTCACCGTCTACGACATGTGCAAGAGCGTGGACCGGGGCATGGTGCTCGAGCGCGTCCAGTTGGATCACAAGGCCGGGGGCCGCTCCGGGACGTGGGATCGGGGCCAGGGCGCGTAGGCCCCGCGCGGCTCAGGACTTCGCGGGCCGCTCGCCCACCAGGGTCCTGAGCTGGGCGATGAGTTGGTCGGGCTCGAGGGACTTGGGGATGTGCATCTGGAACCCCGCCTCGAGCACCTGGAGGCGATCCTCCTCGCGCATGTGGGCGGTGAACGCGGCGGCGGGCACCTGGCTGATGGGTCCGCTCATCGCGCGCACCTTGCGGATGAGGCTGTAGCCGTCCTCCCGGGGCATGGCGATGTCGCACACCAGCGCGTCGAACCCGCTGGTGCCGTCCAGGATGGAGAGCGCGCTGGCCACGCTCCCCACCGCCTCCACGCGCGCGCCATGGTGTTCGAGGATCGACGCCACCGCCGTGCGCGTGAGCGCGTCGTCCTCCACCAGCAGCAGCCGGAGGCCCTCGAGCTGGAGCGCGATGGCGCTCGTGTTCTCGGCGCGAGGGGGCTCGCCGGTGTCCTCGTGCGCGGGCAGCCACACGGTGAAGAGCGCGCCCTGGCCCCGGCCCGGGCTCTCCGCCCACACCGTGCCGCCCTGCAACTCCACCAACTGCCGCACGATGGCGAGCCCCAGGCCCAGTCCGCCGTTGGCGCGCGTCGTGCCCTCCTCTTCCTGACGGAAGGGCGAGAAGAGCAACGGCTGGAACTCGGACGGGAAGCCCCTGCCCGTGTCCTGGACGACGATGCAGACCCCTCCGCGCTCCGGCTCCAGGCGGACTTCCACCTTTCCTCCGGGTGGGGTGAACTTCACGGCGTTGGACAGCAGGTTGGACACCACCTGCCGCATCCGCCTCGGGTCCGCCTGCACCAGGGGCGTCTCCTGGAGGACCATCTCGAGCGTCAGGCCCTTCTGCCGGGCCAGGGGCGTGAGGTCGGCGACCGCGGCCTGGATGGGCTCGCCGGGCTCGCAGGCCTCAAGCATCACGCTCAGCTTGCCGGAGAGGGCCCGCGCCGTGTCCAGCAGATCGTGGACGATCCGCGACAGGGTCTGCGTGCATTGCGTCAGCGCGGCGACCGCCTCCGTGCGTCGGCGCTCGTCCGTCTGGAGCAGCTCCAGCCACAGCCGCATTCCCACCAGCGGGGTGGCCAGCTCATGCGAGACCCGGGCGAGGAACTCGTCCTTCTTCCGGTTGGCGCGCTCGGCCTCGCTCCGGGCCGCCTGCTCGTTGGCCAGCAGGACTTCCCGTTCCGCCTCGGCGCGCTTGCGCTCGGTGATGTCCACGTTGATGCTCACCGCGCCGACGATGCTCTCGCGCAGCCGGACGGGCGCGGTGGCCGAGCGGATGACCCGCTGCTTCTCGGTGCCGCTCTGGGCCAGGTACACCTCGCGGGTCGATGATTCTCCGCGCAGGGCCCGCTGGAGCGCGTCCTCGATGCCGCTGGAGCCGAGGATCGCCGGATCGATCCGATTGGCGCGGATGTGGCCGGAGGCGTCGGCGATGCAGACCCCGTCGGGGATGCTCTGGATGACCGCCTCCAGCTCGGCCGCGCGTTGTTCCTCCCTCCACCGTGACCTCACCCAGTCGGCCCGGGCTTGACTCTGGATGGCGGCGGTGGTCACCGCGCTGGCCAGCAGGCGGTGGAATTCGAGGTAGGGCTCGTCCAACGCCAGACGTGCGCTCACCCCGGCCAGCAGGAGCGCGGTGGGCTCTTCCTCTCCTGGCAGGAAGATGGGGAGCGCCACCGCCTCCCGGGGTGATTCCGGATACGGTCCACAGCGCAGTGGACCGAAGCGCTCCTCGAGGTGTCCGATCTGGACGGGCCGGCGCGCCCGCATCACCTCCTCGAGTGGCCATCCGCTGGCGGTGTCCCCCTGGGAGAAGAGGAGGGGGGGACTCGCCGCCGTGCCAGGCGGGAGGCCCGTGCCGCCCACCAGCCGCGGCGTGCTTCCCCGGGCGCCCCGGACGTAGAAGAGGGTGAAGGGGAGATCGTGTGCGTACTCCTCGATCGTCCGCGCGGCGAGCGTGAAGACTTCCGGGAGTGTCTGGGCATTGGCCATGGCCATGGCCACGTCGCGCAGCGCGCGTGTCCGGCGCGCGTGCAGCACCTGCCGGGTGGTCTCGGTGAGGGGGTTCCACACCCCCACCACCTCTCCGCGCTCATCGCGGATCGGGCTGAAGGCTCCCGACAAGAACGTCTCCGCGAGGCGGCCGCCGCGGTCGCGGAACAAGGGTTGATTCTCGAGGATGACCGGCTGGCTCGCGAAGGCCTTGTCGTAATGGCCGCGCAGCTCCTCCCAGCTCGCCCCCCAATACTCACCGAGGGGTTGGCCGAGCAGGTGGGGCGGCGGGCCATCGCCGAGCGCGCGGCAGCCATCGTTGAAGAGCATCACCCGCCGGGGCCCCCAGGCGATGAGGATGGGGAAGGGCGAGGCCACGCACAGGGACACCACCGTGCGCAGGCAGGCGGGCCACGACCCAAGGGGGCCCAGAGGAGTCTCCGACCAATCCTTGGCGCGGATTCGCTCCCCCATCTCGCCCCCGTTCACGAGCCATGCAGTGGATGGGTCGAGGCCGCCCGTGTCGTGTCCGGTCGCATCCATCAATTCGAGATGGTCGCGTACTCCCCGTATAGGCCGTCAAGTCGCGCCGCGCCGCGCCAGGACGTGCCCGACCGACCCCCTGTGAAGCCTCCCTTTTCCAGACACATACAGAAATACTGTATCTTTCAACCTGAACTCCCTTTCTCCCTTGACGCTGAATGTTCACCCGTGGGAATTACCGACCGGTCGGTAGGTGGTTGAGAGCGGCATGGCGGACGGGAAACCAGGGAGCGGACACGCGATGCATTCGGGTCGGAAGCAGGAGGACGGCGAGCGCTACCAGGCCATCCTGGAGACGGCGGCCCGGCTCATCTGCGAGCGCGGCTACGAAGGCACGTCGATGCAGGAGATCGCCGCGGCGTGTCACATGACGAAGGCGGGGCTCTACCACCACGTGCAGAACAAGGAGCAGCTGCTCTCGGACGTCATGAGCTACGGCATGAGCGCCTTCGAGCAGGAGGTGCTCGAGAAGGTGCGGGGCCTGGCGGATCCGGTGGAGCGGCTGCGCGAGTGCATGCGGCTGAACATCCACCTGGTGACGGGCGTGACGGGCGGGTGCAGCAAGGAGGTCATCATCATCCTCCACGAGCACAACACGCTCACCGGCGAGGCCCGGGCCTCCATCGATGGGCGCAAGAAGCGCTACGTGCGCTTCCTCGAGGACTCGTTCGCCGAGGCGATGCGCATGGGCCGCATCCGCGCGGTGCAGCCCACCGTGGCCGCGTTCTCGTTCCTGGGCATGATTCTGTGGATCTACAAGTGGTTCCAACCCGGGGGGCGGCTGACGGCCACCCAGGTGGCGGACGACATGGTGGATCTGCTCTTCACGGGCCTGGTGACCCCTCCCGGGGTGGTCCCGGGGGCGCCTTCGCCGTTGTCCCGCGAGCGCCCGCCCGTTTCCGGAGGTGCATCATGAAGGCGGGTCGTTGGGCAACGGTGGCCGAGCTGGTGGCCACCATTCCGGACGGGGCGTGGCTGGCCCCGGGTGGTTTCATGCTCGGGCGCGCGCCCATGGCGCTGGTGCTGGAGCTCATCGCGCAGGGCCGCAAGAACCTCCAGGTGATGTCGCTGCCCAACCCCCTGCCCGCCGAGTTCCTGGTGGCCGGGGGCTGTCTGTCCCGGGTGGAGCTGCCCTTCGGCGCGCTGCACCTGCAGGGGAGGGTGCGGCCGCTGCCGTGTCTCAAGCGGGCCATCGAGCAGGGGCGCATCTCCTGGCGCGAGCATGATGGCTACCGCGTGGTGCAGCGGCTGCGCGCGGCGTCCATGGGCCTGCCCTTCATCCCCGCGCCGGACGCGGACGTGTCCGAGCTGGCCGACGCCGAGCCGCTGCCCACGGTGACGGATCCCTTCACCGGCAAGCCCGTTCCGGTGGAGCCGGCCTTCTACCCGGACGTGGCGCTCATCCACGCCCAGGCGGCGGACGAGCAGGGCAACCTCTTCATCGAGGACCCCACCACGGACGTGCTGGTGGCGGGCGCGGCGAAGCGGGTGCTGGCGACGGCCGAGGAGCGCGTGGCGCGGCTGCCCCGGGTGACGATCCCCGGCTTCCAGGTGGAGCGCGTGGCGCTCTCGCGCGGGGGCGCGCTGCCCTCCGGGTGCGCCGGGCTCTACCCGCATGACGACGCGATGCTGGCGGACTACCTCGCCCTGGCCGAGTCCGGCCGCGAGGCGGAGTTCCTGGAGAAACTCTTGAGCAAGCGGAGCGTGGCATGAGCGCGGACGTGACTCCCGCCGAAGTGGTGGTGTCGTTGCTCGCCCGGGAGATCGAGGACGGCGCCGTGGTGGCCACCGGAGTGGCCTCGCCGCTGGCCATCCTCGCCATCGCCGTGGCGCGCGCCACGCATGCCCCACGCCTGACGTACCTGGCGTGTGTGGGCTCGCTCAATCCGGACCTGCCCACGCTGCACCCCTCGTCGGAGGACCTGCGCTTCCTGGACGGGCGCTCGGCGGAGGTGTCCATCCCGGACCTCTTCGATCATGCGCGCCGGGGGCGGGTGGACACCGTGTTCTTCGGCGCCGCCGAGGTGGATGGCCTGGGCCGCACGAACATGACGGCCTCGGGACGGCTCGGCGAGCCGCGCACCAAGTTCCCCGGCGTGGCGGGCGCGGCCACGCTGCGCCAGTGGGTGCGCCGCCCCATCCTGCTCGTGCCCCGGCAGTCGCGCCGCAACCTGGTGCCCCAGGTGCAGGTGGCCACCACGCGCGATGATCGCCGTCCCGTGCGGCTCATCTCGGATCTCGGCGTCTTCGAGCTGGGAGCGGCGGGGGCGCGGCTGCTCGCGCGCCACCCCTGGGCGAGCGTCGAGCAGATCTCCGAGCGTACCGGCTTCTCCTTCCAGGCCGAGGAGCGGCTGTCCATCACCCCGTTGCCGGACGCGCGCACCGTCGCGGCGATCCGGTCGATCGATTCCCATGGCTACCGCGACCAGCTCGTGGGGGCTTGAGCCAGCGTTTTTTCCCAGCAGGAGTCTTGGATGAAGGCTGTCGTTCTTCGTGAGTTTGGTGCGGCGAGCAACCTGCGCCTGGAGACCATGCCGGATCCCCGTCCGGGGCGTGGCGAGGTGCTCATCCGCGTGCATGCCTGTGGTGTGTGCTACCACGACGTCATCAACCGCAAGGGCAACCTGCCGCGCACCCACGTGCCGGCGGTGCTCGGCCACGAGGCGGCGGGCGAGGTGGTGGAGGTGGGGCCGGACACGCCGGGATGGAAGGTGGGAGACCGGGTGGCCACGCTGCAGCGGCTGTCGTGCGGCGAGTGCGCGCTGTGCAAGAGCGGCCGCAACAGCCTGTGCAAGAAGGACAACCGCTTCTTCGGCGAGGAGATCTCCGGCGGCTACGCGCAGTACATGACGGCGCCGGTGATGGGCCTGGGCCGGGTGCCGGCGAACCTGTCCTGGCCGGTGGCGGCCACGGTGTGCTGCACGCTGGGCACGGCGGTGCACACGGTGCGCACGCGCGCCCGGGTGCGTGACGGAGAGACGGTGCTCATCACGGGCGCCAGCGGCGGCGTGGGTCTGGCGGCGGTGCAGCTGGCGAAGCTGGACGGCGCGCGCGTCATCGCGGTGACGAGCGGCGAGGCCAAGGTGCAGGCGCTGCGCGAGGCGGGCGCCGACGAGGTCATCGTGTCGCGCGGGCTGGACTTCGCGGCCGAGGCGCGCAAGCGCACGGGCGGCGAGGGCGTCAACGTGGCGATTGAAATCGTGGGCAGCGCCACCTTCGCCCAGACGCTCAAGGCGATGGCGCCGGGTGGCCGCGTGGTGGTGGTGGGCAACCTGGAGTCGGGCAAGGTGGACCTCAACCCGGGCCTCGTCATCGTCAAGGAGCTGGAGATCATCGGCGCCTACGCCACCACGCGCGAGGAGCTGGACGAGTCGCTGCGGCTCGTGGCGGAGGGGAAGATCCGCCCCTTCGTGTCCGAGACCGTGCCGCTGGCCGATGCCGGCAAAGCCCACTTCCGACTGGAGAACCGCGAGATCGCGGGCCGGTTGGTGCTCCTTCCCCAAGACACGCAGTAATCCATCTCCCCGAGCGAGGAACTCGTCATGAAGAAACAGGTTGGAATCGAAGCGCTGGCCATCGCCGTGCCCCGCCGCTACGTGGACATCGAGGAGCTGGCCAAGGCTCGCGGAGTGGATCCCGCCAAGTACACGGCGGGCCTGGGCGCCAAGGAGATGGCGGTGGCGGATCCCGGTGAGGACTCGGTGTCGCTCGCCGCGTCGGCCGCCGCCCGGCTCATCCAGCAGCAGAACGTGGACGTGTCGCGCGTGGGCATGCTGGTGGTGGGCACCGAGACGGGCGTGGACCACTCCAAGGCCGTCGCCTCGCACGTGCAGGGCCTGCTCAAGCTGCCGCGCTCCATGCGCACCTTCGACGCCCAGCACGCCTGCTACGGCGGCACCGCGGGCCTGATGGCCGCCGCCGAGTGGATCGCCTCGGGCGCGGGCGCCGGCCGCGTGGCCATCGTGGTGTGCTCGGACATCGCCCGCTACGGGCTCAACACCGCCGGCGAGCCCACGCAGGGCGCGGGCGCCGTGGCGCTGCTCGTCTCCGAGCAGCCGGACCTGCTCGCGCTCGACATCGGCCTCAACGGCGTGTGCACGGTGGACGTGTATGACTTCTGGCGTCCGCTCGGCCGTCGCGAGGCGGTGGTGGACGGGCACTACTCCATCAACTGCTACCTGGACGCGCTCTCGGGCGCGTACCGCGGCTGGCGCGAGCGCGCGCTGGCGCACGAGGTGGTGCGCTGGGGCGACACGCTGCCGAGCGAGCAGCTCGCGCGCATCATCTACCACGTGCCCTTCTGCAAGATGGCGCGCAAGGCCCACACCCAGCTGCGTCAGGTGGACCTCGAGGACTCGGCGAGCGGCCGTGAGCTCACCCCGGAGGCGCGCGAGGCGGCGGCCAAGTCCAGCGCCAGCTACGACGCCCAGGTGGCCTCGTCGCTGACGCTCAACGCCCGGGTGGGCAACGTGTACACCGCGTCCATGTACCTGGCGCTCGCGGGCCTGCTGCACTCCGAGGGCACGGCGCTCGCGGGCAAGCGCGTGGGCCTGCTGTCCTACGGCAGCGGCAGCTGCTCGGAGTTCTACTCCGCGGTGGTGGGCGCCAACGCCGCCGAGCGCATGGCCAAGGCGGACGTGGAGGGCGTGCTCGCCCGCCGCGAGCGCGTCTCCGTGGCGGAGTACGAGCGCATCATGAACCTGCCCTACGAGGCGCCCGAGGCGATCACCCCGGCGCCGGGCGAGTTCCGCCTCAAGGAGATCCGCGACCACCGTCGCGTCTACTCCGCGGGCTAGCGGGCTGGCCCGCACGCCGCGTCCAGCGCATCGGCCTCGCGGCGTGTGGCAGTGGGGCTCGAGCCGGGTCGTCCCGCCGGCTCGTGCTCAGGTGCGCCTGAACGGTGCGTCCGTGGGCCGCCCGTCGGCACCGAGAAACTGGAGCTGCTGGCGGGGCAGTACAGGGATGATGCGGCCGGTGTGGGCTGGCTGGTTGAGTTCCACCATCACCCGCTCGGCCAGCAGGCTCTTCCACTTGCGGCGCTGCCTCGCGTGGACGAGATAGCGGATGGTGACGTTCGTCCAGGAGTCCGCGAGGGAGACATAGACCTCGGGCGTGTCCGCCACACTCGTCTCCAGCCGGGCCTTGCGCAGCAGCGTCTCGTACTCGCGGGCGGGGCCGGCCATGTCCGCGCCCACCACCTCGACGGCCAGCCCCCGCAGCAGCTCCAGCGCGTAGCGCAGGTCCGACTCGTTGGCCACCGGCACGAGGAGCTCGTCCCAGACATAAGGGAAGTCCCGGGTGAGGTTGACGACGCTGCCCGTGAGCACCTCGTTGTTGGGGAAGGTGATGAGCCGGCCCGTGGGCTGCTCGGCATGCACGGCGCCGGGCCGCTCCGCGCTGCCCAGCTCCCACACCGTGGTGGAGAGGAAGTCGATGGCGTAGACGTCTCCGAAGACATCTCCCACCTGGACGCGGTCCCCCACCCGGTAATAGCCCTGGAAGGAGTTGAGCAGCCACCCGGTGAAGCTCTCGATGGGCGTCTGCAGTGCCCAGGAGAGCGCGAGGCCCACCAGCCCCACCGAGCCGAGCATCGCGCGGATGTCCCCCGCCAGCACGCTCACCGCGATGCCGGTGCCCAGCAGCCACACGCAGATGCTCACCAGCGCCGTGCTGGCATCCGCCCACGCCCAGCGCCCCAGCACCGCGTGCAGCAGGGCCCGGAGCCCTCGCGCCACCAGCCAGGAGAGCAGCAGGGTGCCCAGCACCACGGTGAGCTTGGGGAGCGCATTGAGCAAACCCTGGCGCAGCCCGAGCACCGTCCGCTCCGCCTCGGCGCTCGCCTCGCGTGCCACCTCCTGGGGTTGCACCTGGCGCGCCGGCTCCGGGGGCGCCTCCGCGGGGGTGGTGACTTCGGCATCCCGCGCGAGTGCCTCGTCGGGGGGCCCCACTACCAGCAGCAGCAGGCTCGTGAGCGCCACCGCGAGGATCGAGGCCTTGCGGAAGGCGCGCAGCTGCGAGCGGGCGTGCTGCACGGGTGCCATGGCGCGGCGCGACGCCGCTCCTCCGAGGCGGGGCCTTCTTCGAGGAGGACGGCGCGGGAGGCGCCGGGTGGTCTGGGGCCTGGGCGGTCGCATTCACTTCCCAGTCTGATGCTCACCTGCCGGGCCGGCTCGCGACTTCCGCGCGGAGCGTCGGCCTCTGGACTTGTCGCCTTCCTCCCCAAGGAGGCCCGCGTCGAGGCCCGCACCGCCCGCCACACGAGCACCCGCCCCCCCGTCCGCCCTGGCGTTGCGGGCCCGCTACTCCACGGTCAGCTTTCCGAGGAGAGCACCCACCCGAAGGAGGGATTGAACGTGCGACGCAAATGGCCTGTGGCGATTGCCTCCATGGGAGTCCTGCTCCCCAGCCTCGCTCCCGCGGCACTTCCCATCGGCCAGGAACTTCCGTTCTTCGTGGGCACCGACCTGACGGGCACCCAGCGCCGCTCGTCGGAGCTCACGCGCCAGCCTTCCGTGGTGATCGCCGCCACCAGTCGCGCCGCTTCGGGCGAGGCCCATTCCTGGGCTCGGGCGTTGATCGAGCGCTACGGCAACAACATTCCGCTCGTCACGCTGATTGCCATTGATCTGCCCTTCTTCATTTCCGATGACCTGGCCCGCGGCAAGGCGCGGGAGAAGATTCCGCACGAGTACTGGGAGCAGACGTGGCTCGGAGGTGAGGGGGACATCCAGCGCGCGCTTCAACTGGAGCCGGACAGCGAAGTGCCCTACGTGTTCACCCTGGACTCCCAGGGACGTATTTCCGCCGCCGTCCATGGCCCCGTGGGGGCCCCGGAGTCCTCGCGTATCTGGCAGGAGATACAGGCGTGGCGGCGCTGAGTCCCGAGGACGTCCGCGCGCTCAACGCGCCCCGAGCAGCTCACGGATCAGGGGGGTGACGTGGAGCAGGGAGGGCCGAGGCCCCACCACGGGCTCCGTCCGTGACCGCACCCGCTCCCCCTCCTCGTCGCGCCGCGCGACGACGAAGGTGACGCGGCTGTCCTGGGCGCTGGGGCTGCCGTGCCAGGAGTGGTAGTGGCCGGCGAAGTAGAAGCGCTCGGAGAGGGGCCGCTCCAGGCCCGTGCGCGTGAGCAGCAGCACGTCCCCGGCACGGTGCCCCTGGGGGCCGGCGCCGAGGCCCTCCATCCGCTCGGCGAGGTTCAACAGGTCGGGCCGTGGGTGGGCGGTGAGGTGGTCGGCCAGGGGGATCAGCCTCTCGCCGTCGAACACCTGGAAGGGCGGTGCGTCCTCGCTCACGGGGCGGCCCGCGCGAGCGAAGACGAAATCCAACGCGCCCTTCATGTCCGCCGCGCCCTCGCCCGTCAGGTTCGCACGGTGGAAGGCCCTCGCCACCGGCAGCACGTCCTCCTCCCACCGCGGTGGCCGGTTCCAGTCGCAGCGCTGGCCCGGTTCCGGGCAGGTGGAGCGATCCGCGAGGTACACGTAGGCCATGGCGCCCTGGTAGGCCACCACCGCCTGGAAGTCCCGCGCCGGTGGCTCCACCTCCAGCCTCAGCGGGCGCAGCCGGAAGCCCGCGCGCTCGAGCACGGTGGTGGGCTCGTCCTCCCCCTGGGCGGAGAGCGCGTGCCGATCATCTCCTGGCACGGGCGTGTGGCCATGATCCGAGACGAAGAGGACATAGGTGTCGTCCAGCACTCCGGCCTCCGCGTAGGCATCCAACACGCGGCCCACCAGCGGATCGAGCACCTCGCGCACGTAGCGCCGCTGCTGCTCGAGCGGCTCGCTCGCCACATGGGTGTACAGGTCCACGCCGGGGAAGTAGACGACCTGGAGGCGGGGGACTCCGTACTGACCGAGGGCTTCGAGCAGGTGCGCCACGGAGGATTGATCCAGCTCGGCGTAGGTCTCCCGCTCGATGTCCGGGGCTCCCACGAGGCCCCGGGCGAAGTCGACGAGCAGATCCGCGGCGGCGCTCGGCTCCGGGGTGGTGAAGAAGTCCGCGCCCCGGTACACGTGCGCGAGACTGACGAAGGAGCGCACGTCGGCCAACTCGAAGAGCGTGGGCACCTTCAGGGCCTTTCCCACGAGCCCATCCGTGAAGGTGTGCAGCACATCCTCCTTCGCGTGCACGGAGACGGGGGCGGGGGCGTAGAAGCGGACCTCGTCGCGGGCGAACCACTCGTTGCCGGGCACTCCGGTGCGCGCGGGAGGCTGGCCCGTGTAGACGGAGGCCCAGGCGGCCACCGTCGTCGAGGGAAGGATGCTCAGCGCCCCGGGGACCGCGAAGCCGTGCTCGAAGAGGTGCTCGCCGCGCTCGGGGCCCAACAGCGCATGGATGGAGCCGGAGGAGTGCTCGCTCACGGCCTGGCGGAACTCGTTGGCGCCTACTCCATCGAGCGCGAAGAGGAGCACGCGAGGCCCGGGGGTGAGCGGACGCATGGGCTCACGCAACAGACGGTCTCCACCCGTGGTGGCCAGCTCCACCGCCTCCGTCAGTGTCTCTCTCGTGGGTGGACCCGGGCGCAGCAGCCACCACGCGCCCGTGGCCACGCCCACGAGGAGCAGGACCACCCCGGCGCCCACAGCCCAACGTTTCGCGTGTCCGGAGCCCATGGCGCCCTCCGCTCGCAGGCAAGCCCACCCCCTGTTCTCGGACAAGCGCGGACGCGGAGGGCTGTCGGGACGAGGACACCGGGAGGCCCGCCCCGGGCTCGTGGGACGGCGCGGGACCTCAATGGGGGACGGGCGGCTGGGTGTCCATGTCCTCCTGTTCCTCCCGAGGCGGCTCGCGCCCCTCGGCGAGGACGCCCTGCGCCCCGGCCGTGAGGGCGGCCAGCAGCGGCACCGCGACGAAGGCCCCCGTGATGCCCGCCACCAGGGCACCGGCGGTGACGGCGAGCAGCACCACCGCGGGATGGAGTGGCAGGACGCGGCCCATCACCATCGGTTGGAGGACATTGCCCTCGAGCTGCTGGATGGCCAGCACGATGCCCAGGGTGATGAGCGCGTCCCGGGTGCCGTCCGTGGCCCACGCGAGCAGCACGGCGACCGCGCCCGCGAACAGCGCACCGACGACGGGCACGAAGGCGCTCAGGAACGTGAGCAGCGCGATCGGCAGCGCCAGGGGGACGCCGAGGATGAGCAACCCGACGCCGATGCCGGCCGCGTCGATGAGCGCCACCACCACCGTCCCGCGCACCCATCCCCCCAGGGTGCTCCACGCCCGGCCCAGGGCCGCACGAGCAAGCCGTCGCCTTTCCGGCGAGAGCGGCGAGAGGGCCGCGCGCACCAGGGCGCTCCCATCCCGCACGAAGAAGAAGGTGAGGACGAGGGTGAGCAGCATCCCGCTCAGTACGCTGAGCAGTGTCGCGACACCCGCGGCCGCGTTCAGGGTGAGTGTCCGCGCGTTCTGGCGCACCCATTGCTCGGCCCGGGTCCCCAATTCGTCCAACGTGAGCTGCTCTCCGGGCAGCCACCGGGTCAGTGAGCGCGTGAGCTCCTGGGCCTGTCGCGACAGGGTGTCGGCGTTCGCCGACAGCGCGGAGGCCGTCCTCGGGGCAATCCACGCGAAGAGGCCGCCGACGAGCACCACCGTGAGCAGGACGGTGGCGAGCGCGGCCAGGGAACGTGGAACGCGATGCCGGGCCAGCCAGTCCGCCACGGGGTGGAGGAGGCTGGTGAACAGCAGCGCCACGAACACCGACAGGAAGACCAGGGGCAGTCTGCTGACGATGGAGCCCAGGACGAAGACGAAGCCCGCGACGAGCAGGCTCCTCCCACTGAAGCGCGCGGCCCCCTCCAGGGTGGGACGTGTCCAGGCCATCGTCTCAGGCCGCCGCCAGGAGACGCTGACAGGCCTGTTCACAGCGGCGGCAGGCTTCCGCGCAGACGCGGCAGTGCTCCATGGCCTGGGCGTGCCGCTCACACTCGTCACCGCACAGCCTGCTCGCCGCCACGCAGGCCTGGAGGATGGCGCGCGCCATCGCGGGCTCGAAGGCCGTCTGCCGCGAGAGGATCTTGCCGGTCGTCTCGCAGAGGTTGGCGCAGTCCTGGTTCAAGCGGATGCAGCGCACCATCGCGCTGGGGTCCTTCTCGCCCAGGCAGGCATCCGCGCAGGAGATGCAGGACTGCGCGCAGTCCAAGCACGCCTGGATGCATTCCAGGAGCGCGTCCCTGTCCAGGGAGGGCGTGCCGGGGTGCGTCTGAAGCATCCGCTGGACATGTCCCAGGAATCCCCGGCCATCCGGTGTACGGCTCTCGACATGTGCCATCTCTTCCTCCGTTCCATTCACATTCAAAGGATGGATGGGGGGCGGCGCGCCCAGGGGCAACCGTGGCGTGGGCCATGACCTCCCGCCACGGGGAGGCGCCTGCCAGCCCGTCACCCCACGGGTGAGGAGTCAGGCGAGCCCTCGGGGTGGGGCCTCTCCTCGGGGCCAGGCCTCCGGACATTGGAGAGGGTCTCGGGTGGCTTGTCGGGCCGGCGCAGGACGGACAGCGAGCCGTCGGTTTCGAGCACGACGGCCTCGACGCTGTCGAGCCGCGCCACGCCCTGCTCTCTCATCACCGCCAGCACCTCCTGCTCGACGACTCGCGCCCGGCGCATGGCCCGGGGGAGGAAGCGCCCCTGGTGGAACAGCAGCAGGGGCTCGGACTTCACCAGGTGGTTGACCCAGGACACGCGCACCGAGGTCCAGGTGACGAGGAACTGCAGCCCGATGAGGACGGCGAAGGCCAGCAGGCCCTCGGCCAGTGCCACGTCCTTGGACAGCAGCACCGTGGCCAGGGTCGAGCCCAGCGCCACCGTCACCACGAAATCAAAGGCATTGAGCTTGGAGAGGGTCCGGTTGCCCGACAGGCGCAGCATGAGCACCAGCGCCACGTAGGCACACACGCCCACGAGCGCCACCCGGCCCAGTGCCTGCCAGTTATCGAAGAACATGTGCTTCCTCCCGTGGCGAGAGCCCGAGGGCCCGGTTCAGTGGGGGCCGTGCCCCTGCGGGTTGGCGCGGTGGGCCATCGCGGCTTCCCGCCCGTCCTTGAAGGCGCGCTCGACACTGGCCTCCAGCAGCGAGAGTTGCCGCTCCAGCTCGTCACGCCGGAAGGCGGGGGCCACCCGCAGCAGATCCTCCAGCAGGAAGCGCAGGCGTTGGGCGACCTGGAAGGAGCCCTCGCCGTACCCGCGCACCTCATCCACCGCGAGCCGCACATAGGCGTTCCAGTCCGGGCGCGGGCAGACCAGCCGCAACAGGCCCTCCCCGTCCTCGCGCGCGGAGGAGGGAAAGCGTCGGCCCACCATGCGCCGCAACAAGTCATGCAACTGGTCGATGGCCTGGACGGCCGTGGTGGGATCGTTGATGCCGGGGGAGAGGGCGCGCTCGGCGATGTCGACGAGCTGGCGGAAGCCGAAGGCGGTGTCCTGCTGGAGCGTCCGCTCCGGGCCGATGCTGAGCGAGCCCAGCAGGGTCTCCACCTCCAGCCGCGAGGCTTCTCCCCAGACCTCGAAGAGCAGACCGCCGTGGGGAATGAAGTCACCCACCAGGGGCACCAGGACGAGGGTGACGCCCGCCTTCCGGGCACACGAGAAGAGCTGCTCCTCGTCCACGGTGACGAGCACTCCGGAGGTACCGGGGTACGTCACCAGGAGCGAGGGCAGCCCCTCGGGTCTCCTGGGGGGCGCCTCCCGCGCGTCCTCGCCAACACCCTCCGGGTACATCCGCTCCAGTGTGCAGCGCGTCTCGTCGCGGATGCGGGTGAGGATGACCACGGCGCGGATGGATTGGGCGACGTGGTGGATGTAGAAGATGAAGGTGCCCACGCAGAGCAGGGCGAGCACGACCGCGAGCCAGACGGACAACGAAGGCACGTGGCGCTCTATCCCTTCCGACGTCCCCCGGACGGTGCGCAGCGCCAGCAGGGCGTAGACGAACGTCCCCACGAAGATGCCCAGGGCGAGCTGGCTCTTCCTGTCCCGGAGGAAGGTGCGCAGCACACGCGGAGAGAACTGATTGCTGGCCTGCTGGAGCACCAGGATGGTGACGGAGAAGACGAGACCGGCGAAGGTCATCATCGAGGACGACACCGCGGAGAGCACCGCGCGTGCGCCCTCGGGACCCCCGCGGAAGAGATACCAGGCGTGCCGCTCCTGGGGCAGGTGTGCATCGAGCGCCTGGGCGGCGTGCGAGAGGCCGATGGCCACCGCCACGCACAGGGAGGGCACCAGCCAGTAGCTCGTGCCCAGGCGCTCGGCCAGTCGTGTGAGCCGTAGCTTCATGAGTGCGCGTGGCGCACCCGCACGCCTGGTGAGCGCGAGCGGATCAGTGGGGGACGTGCGGAATCCATGGGGCGCTCCTTCTCGGAGGGGGAGGCGACTTCTCACCCATAAGATTGGGGTTCCACCGAGCCCTGCCAATGACACCTGCCCCCCAGGAGTTCCCCGGGGGGATGCAGGCCAGCGCCTAGAGGCCGGACACCTTGGCGGAGCTGGCCACCGCGTAGGCGAGGGTCAGCTCCTGCTGGGAGCGGGGTGGGGCGGCCAGCTCGAAGCGCAGGATGCCCTCCTCGCTCACCTTCGTGGGTGGGGGCCGCGTCTGCTCCTCGAGCAGCTTCACCTCGACCGCCTCCACCTCGGAGACGGGCATGCGCTCCTCGATGGCCACGCGCACGGGGCGCTCGCCGGTGTGCGAGAGGAAGAGCTTCACCAGATGGGTTCGCGTGCGTCGTCCCGTGAGCCGCTGGGTGTCGTATTTCACGTCCGCCTGGCGGACGATGCGCAGCGTGTCCTCGCTGCCGAAGCCCAGCGCGAGCCGCTCGCCCACGCCGGTGAACTTGAGCTGGGCGCGGCCCACGTAGCCGCTGGCGCGCACCAGCTCCACCGGGCCCGCCAGCAGCACGGCCGGGCCCCGGTTGTCGAAGCGCGCCACGCGGTGCACCAGGGGTGAGTGCTCCGGGTGTCCGACGAACTCGGACACCGCCGGCGCGGTGAACGCGAAGAGCGGCACCCGGTGGGGCGCTCCATTCGAGGGGAGGGTGACGCGGTGGCGCGCCGTGAGCGTCAGGGCCTCGCCGCCATCGTCCAGTCCCGGCAGCTCCTCCGTCTGGTGGGCCCCGCCTTCCCCCGTCTTCTGGATGACCTCCTCGCGCACGGCGACGTCCACCGTGTGCTTCTCCTGCTCGCTCTTGTCGCGCAGCCGCAGCCAGTCCTCCACCAGTCGGGGCGGTGCGGCCCCCAGGGTGGGCCGGGCCGTGGACAACAGCAGCTCCACGTCCTTCCACTCCTCCTCGGTGCGCTGCCACACCACGGCCTCGCACTCGAGCGTCACCGACTCGCCGCCCCCGGTGGAGGCGAGCGTGGCCCGGTAGGCGGGCCGCCACACCGCGCACGGCACCAGGTAGGTGAGCCTCAGGGACACGCTTCCTCCCGTGGGGTGCTCCACCTGGAGCTCCGCGGTGGTGACGAGCAGGGGCTCGGGTTGCTCGCCCTGGGCGAGCGCCGCCTGGGCCTCCACCAGCCGCTGCCGCGTCCGCTCCGCGTGTTGCCGCGCCTGACGCAGGGCCTCCTCGGCGGCGGTGGTGCTCGCGCGCACCGCCTCGAGCTGCTCGTGCCAGGACTCCGGCCGGGCCTCGCCAGCCCCGGCGAACTCGGCGATGGCGCGCAGCACGTCCTCGCGTGCCGCGTTCACCACCTCCACGCGGGACTGGAGCCGTTGCACGTCCACCTGGGCGCGCTTCCACTCCGCCTCCAGCGTGTCCACGCGGCGGCGGGGCTCCGTCTTGCCCTCGGGCGAGCCCTCGCGGGGTTTCTGCTTCCAGGCCCGGTGCAGGCGCGCCTGCGCCACACTGCCTCCGGTGAGCTGGGCCTGGAGCGAGCGGTCCACCGCGAGCGGGGAGAGGCCCTCCACGCGCACCAGTTGGGCGCCCGGGGACAGCACCACCTCCGCGTGGCGCTCCACCAGCGCCCGGTCCTCGAGCACGGTGACCTTGACGATGGGCAGATGAATGGGGGGATACATCATGTCCTCCGGTTGCCGCCCACGAGCACCTTGTTCGAGGGAATCCGCACGGTCCACGCGGCGCTGAGCGTCTGGGTCTCTCCGGGTTGCAGGGTGAGCCTCCAGGCCCGTTCGCCCTCCACGGGGGGCTCTCCCGGCGGCGGCACGCGCCTGCTCCACGGGGGCTTCACCTCGGATTCCTCCACCTTGATGTCCTTCTCCGAGGGGGGCACGGCCGGCACGCGCTCGAGTACCTCCACGGTGACGCGTTGGGAGGTGCGGTTGGCCAGCTCGACGCGCACGTGGTGCGAGAGGGTGCTGACGTTGTTGAACATGCCGCCGGACAGCTCATCGAAGCGCGTGTGGCGCGACACCTTGAGGGACTCCTCGACGCCCAGGCCGAGCCGCTGGGTGGCGCCCGGCACGAGCGTGGGCAGGGGAGACGTCATCAGGAACTCGTCCCCGAGCGTGACATCCACCGGGCCGGCGAGCAGCGCATGGGGCGTGCGGTTCTCCACCTTCACGGTGCGGAAGACCCGCGGCTCCACCGAGGGCACGCAGACGTACTCGGCGCTCAGGCCCACCGGGGCGGAGAACACCGGCACGGTGTGCCAGCGCCCATCCGAGGGCACCTCCACGCGCGCCTCCACGTCGAAGCGGTGATCGAAGTGGGGCGTGGACTGGTCGGGTGGCACGCACCAGGCCGGGGGCTCCTCCTGCTGGAGGGCCTCCGCCTCCTGCTCCGACGAGGCGATGAGCGCGAACACATCCACGTGCAGGTGCACGCCCAGCACCACGAGCTGCTCGCGCGGCAGGGCCTCGCGCTGGGGGTGCAACCGTCCCCGCGTCTCGGGCTCCTCCGCGGAGCCCAGCACGAGGCTCGCGTAGTCGAGCAGGTCCACCCCCAGCTCCAGTTCCCCTGGAGCCGGGGCGGGTGACGGCCGGCTGGCGGAGCGAGTCCGCTCCAGGGCCAACGGGACGGTATCCACCTCCTCCGCTTCCATCAGATCCATGGAAGGGGCCGGCTCGGCGGACAGCTCCAGCTCGGCCTCCTCGTCGGACTCCTCCTGGCGCCGCATGAGCGGGGCCATGGACTTCTTCTTGGCGGAAAAGGGGGCCGCGCCAGGCGCGGGTGCGGGAGGCGGTGGTGGCGCGGACATGGCGGGAGGCGGGGGCCCTCCTCCGCCCGGGCCTCCTCTGAAGGCGCCCCCCACCACGGGCAGCGACGACTGGGTGATGCGCTGAGGCGCCGGAGGCATGGCGAACTCGCGGACGCGGGTGCGCTCGGGAGCGGGTGGGGCGGGGGGCGGAGGACTCGGGGGCCGGGCGGCGTCGTAGCTGGCGAACAGCTCGTCGAGTCCCGGAGGTGGCTCCCTCCAGCCCGAGCGCGCCGGAGGAGGCTGACGCCGGCCGATGCGCAGGGCCTTCAACTCGGGCACCTCGGCGCGTCGCTCCAGGCGCGCGGTGGACAGGGACATGCGCACCTGACTCCAGTCCTCGCCGGTGCGCTGGAGGATGGAGGCGCGCATGCGCAGCGAGCCCCCATCGAGGGTGCGGGGCATTCGCAAGTCATACCCGGGCACCCAGCGGGCGCCGGGCACGGCGTACTCGAGCGCGAGCTGGACGTGGGTGTCCGCCTCCAACGCCGCCTCGGACAGCGTGAGGACGACGGCGCGGTGCAGTTGAGCGCGTTGACCCCGCGCCGCGGACGAGCCCTCTTCCAGCCGCCGCCGGCGCAGCTCCACCTCGGCGGCGGCGTCGCGCTGCTGGCGCTCCAGCTCGAGCTGCCGGGTGTGCAGGCTGGCCAGCTCCCGGTCGACGAAGTCCGCCAGCGCGAGCACGGAAGCGTGGGCGGGCGCACGGGGCGGCCGGGGTTCGTCCTTGGGGCGGGGCGGGAAGGAGGGCTTGAGGTTGCGCAGGGTGAGGACGTCGCGTTGCAGCCGCTCCAGCTCGGCCGAGACGGTGGCGAGCTTGTCCTGGGCTTCTTCCAGGGCGCGCTGGGTGGCGGGCAGGTCCTCCTCCGGGGGCAGCCGCACGTCGAGCACGGGCCGCACCTCGCGCACGCACAAGCCCGGGGGCCCCTGGAGGACGGCCGCCCGGAGCGAGCCGAGGCGCAGGCTCAGCGGCAGTCCCTCGATGCGCACCTGGCGTGGAGCGCTTCCCCGCTCGCACGGCACCGAGGCCAGGCGTGTGCAGAGCGCCCCCTCGGTATGGACGGTGACCGCATCCAACGTGGACGGTACGACGATCATCGAAGCCCCCTCGGCGGCTGCTCCACCGCGAGGGGGCAGGCTAGCGGCGCGCGCGCCGGAGCGCGAGTGTTACCGCTTCATCACCCCGAGCGCCTCCAGCCGGTGAAGCACCTGCTCGCGGTGGGGCGGCGGCGGGGGATTGGCCTCCAGGAAGGACTGGACGGTCTGGATTTCGTCGTACTGGTGGTGGAAGTCCGTGGTGGCGTGGAAGCTCCTGGCATCCACCACGATGGGGTACTTCAGGTGGTTGAGCGCTCCCGGGGGCAGGCGGGGCAGGCCGAAGCGGCCGATGAGCTGGCGCAGTACCGCGAGCGGCAGGGGCACCCCGATGCGCTGGGCCTCGCGGACGATGACGGACAGTGGCAGCGGCTGGGGCCCCGCCACGTTGAAGATGCCCCGGGGTCGCTTCTCCACCGTGTGCACGATGGCCGCTGCCACGTCGTCCTCGTGCATGAACTGGAAGAGCGGATCATACCCCGCCACGAGCGGCACGCGCCGGCCGCGCAGGAACGTGGCCAGCGTGCCCTGCGCCGAGGGCCCCAGCGTGTAGCACACGCGCAGCACCGACGTGGCCAGCTCCGGCGTGCGCCACAACGCCGTGGACGCGTAGAGATCCGCGGCCACCAGGTCCGCCAGCTCCGGGAACGAGGCCAGCTCCTTGGGGGGCTCGACCTCGGTGTGGTAGAGCGACGAGTCCGGGGCCGCCCCGTAGAAGGTATGGCGGCCCACGAAGACGGCGTGCTTCACGCCGTACGCCTGGCAGTGCTCGAACACCACGCGGGTGCCGCCCAGGTTGATGCGATGGCGCTCCTCGCCCTGCACGCGCAGCGACGTCACCGTGGCCATGTGCACCACGGCCTCGGGCCTCCGGGTGCGGAACAAGTCCTCCGCCGCCCGCTTGCGCAGGTCCTCCACGTGCACCTCGATGCCCTGGGGCGCGTCCGGCCAGGGCCTCGTGTCGATGCCCACCACCGTGTGCCCCCGCGCGTGCAGACCCACCGCCACGCGCCGCGCCACCGCTCCGGTGATGCCCAGGATGAGCACCCTCATGGCTTCACTCCCCCCTGCCAACGCTCGTGGCGACGCTTCTCGATGATGTCCGCGATGCGCGTCTTCACCCGCTCCACGTAGCCCTGGATGACCGAGTCCTCCTCGTTGCCCGTCCCCTCGAACACCAGGGGCTCGCCGTAGTGGATTTCCAGCGGCACCGGCAGGGGCAGTGGCAGCAGGTAGGGGGTGACGGGCACGTAGGGCATGCCGAGTGCCCGGCCCAGTCCGTAGAGGTTGGCCACCGTGGGGATGGCCGAGCCCCCTCCCAGGAAGCCGAAGGGGATGATGGGGGCGCGCGTCTTGAGCGCCAGGCGCATGAAGCCCGTGCCGAAGTCCACCAGATCATAGCGCTGGGGGTAGAGCTTCGCGGTGCCCCGCGCCCCCTCGGGGAACACGAGCAGCAGCCGCTCGTCCTCCAACAGGCGCTGCGCGTTTTCCGGCAGGCCGGTGAAGTGGCCGCAGCGGCTGGCCCACACCGACGCCAGGGGCATGGCGCCGATGAACTTCTCCGCCATGGCCTGGGCCAGCCTCGGGGGATTGGCCTCCAGGAAGCACGAGGTGACGATCATTGCCCCGTCCACCGCCACGCCCCCCGAGTGGTTGCCCACCAGCATGGCCCGGCCCCGGGCTGGCACGTGCTCGATTCCATGGCACCTCACCCGGAAGTAGTTCCGGTAGAAGAACGCCATCGCCTCGAAGACCACCCCCAGGTGCCACCGGGACACCCCGTAGGGATCCACCCCATAGGCGTTGAACGGCAACTCCAGTCGCCCCAGCCGCTCCTGCACCTCTTGTCGCCTCACGCCGTCAGTCCCTCCGAGGCCGACCATGGTGTCAGATTCCGGCGGGGCGGGGCACACCTCCCGCTGCCACGAGTCGCCCCATTTCAATGAAAATTGAATTTATTAGAATTAAAGGAATTCTTGGAGAGTCGTGTAAAAATTGTACAACTCGGCAATCCAAGGCTATCGGATCCTTCTTGTTTTTAGTGTACATTGATGTTTCTAGGACAGTCGTATGAGGATGGTTCCAATGAAAAGCACGGTCCGGTGGATGAGCATGTGGATGGCCCTGGTGGTGGCGGGGCTGTGCCTGGTTCCGGCGAGGGCCGCGGCGGTGGACGCCGATGCCGAGACCGGGGCGTGGGGGGGCATCAAGGTCGAGCGGCGCACCTTCCCCGTGCGCTTGTCCGACGGACACGTCTACAACCTCGTGGGCTACCTCTATTACCAGGGGAGCTTGAAGAACAAGCCGGTGCAGATCCTCGTGCACGGCATCACCTACAACCACAATTACTGGGATCTGCCGGAGGTCAACCGCCAGGACTACTCGTACGCGCGCTACATGGCGCGCCAGCACTACGCGGTGCTCGCGTTGGATCTGCTGGGCACCGGGGAGAGTGACAAGCCGGACGGGGACTTCCTGGATCTGTCGGAGTCGGCCAGCTCCCTGCACCAGGTGGTGCAGCGGCTCAAGGCGACCGCGGCGCGCAACACCTTCGAGACGATCCTCTACGTGGGGCACTCCAACGGAGCGCTCACCATCACCTACGCGCAGGCGTACTACCGGGACGCCCAGGCGGTGGTGCTCACCGGCTGGCTCAACACCTACCACCCGCTGCCCGTGGGGGACGATGTCTTCGGCCCGCTCCTGGCGCAGGGCCCCTACGTGCAGGTTCCCCCGGAGTTGCGCACCGCGCTCTTCTACTCTCCGCGCAACGCGGACCCGGCGGTCATCGCCCGCGACAACGCCGAGGCGGACTTCGTGCCGCGCGGACAGCTCGTGGACCTCTTCACCCTGCTGAAGAACCCGGAGCCCATCCCGGCCGAGAAGATCAACGTGCCGATCATGGTGCAGCTGGGCGAGTTCGACGCGGTGGCGCCCGCGGCCTATGCCGCTCAGGAGGCCCGGGCCTATCCCCGCTCGCCGTACGTGTTCGTGGACAAGGTCGACGACGTCGGCCACGCCGTCAACGGCCACCGCAACCGGCTGCGCAGCTGGGCGATGATCGCCCTGTGGCTGCGCCTGGTGGGCTGCTGAGCGCCTCGCGCTCCAAGCAGGACTTCAACGGGGCGCCGTGGCGCGCAGGTGCTCCAGGTAGAAGGCCACCACCACCAGCGAGTGGGTGATGCTCCCCTCGAGGATGAGCCGGGGGATGGCCTCGCGGGGGTGGAGCTCCACGCGGATGTCCTCGCCCGCGTCCGGGTGGCCCTCGTGGGCCTTCACGCAGTCGAGCGCCAGGTAGCTGTGGCACCGGTTGCCCTGGAGCGCGGGGTTGGGATGCACCGACCCGAGCGCGACCACCCGGCCCGCCACGTAGCCTGTCTCCTCCTCCAGCTCGCGCGCGGCGGCCAGGGCCGGGTCCTCCCCGGGATCCACGATGCCGCCGGGAACCTCCAGCGTCACCGCGGAGATGCCGAAGCGGTACTGGCGGATGAGCACGAGCTGGTCCTCGCGCGTCACCGCGATGACGTTCACCCAGTCCCCGCAGTCGATGCGCACCCGGGGGTGCTCCTGGCCGGTGCGGGGGTCCGCGACGATGTCCTCGCGGACGGTGAGGATGGTGTAGTCGTGCTCCAGGCCCCGGCGAAGGCGGGGCCACGGTGGAATCGGGCGCATGCGGCTAGTTCAGCAGCTCGGCGCGCGCGCGCAACTCCCGGACCGTCATCTCCAGCCGCTCCCGGTCCGGCGCGTCCGGGGACAGCTCCAGGCAGCGCTCCACGTCCTTGAGCGCCGCGCGGTAGGCCCCCAGGTTGGCCAGGAGCGCCGCGCGCGTGCGCAGCTCGCCCGGGTGGTTGGGGGCGAGCATCAACAGCAAGTCCACCACGGCGAGCCCCCGCTCATAGTCCGAGCGCTCCAGGTACACGCGCCGCAGGTTGGACAGCATCCGGTAGGCGATGAGCTCCACGGGCGCGGGCGACAGCATGGAGGGGTTGAAGCGCAACTGGGGCGCCACGCGCTCGAGCAACTGCTTACAACCTTCCTCGGTGAGGATCTCCCCCTCGTGGAAGGGGTCCACCACGAGCTTGTGGTCCCCCGCGCTGCACGCCACCAGGAAGTGGCCGGGAAAGGACACCCCGTAGAGCGGGATGCCCGCGCGCCGCGCCACCTCCAGGTAGAGCACCGAGAGCGAGATGGGCAGGCCCACCTTGCGCTCGAGCACCAGGTCCAGGAAGCTGTTTTCCGGCGAGTGGAAGTCGTCTTCGTTGCCGCGAAAGCCCTCGATGTCCGCCAGCACGTGCCGCAGCGCGGTGAGGCCGGCGAGCACCTCGCCGTGGCCCGCGTGCCGCTCCATCTCCAACTGCACCCGGGCGGCCAGCGCGTCCAGGGTGTGCAGGCACGCCGCGGCGTCCAGGTGGGGCTGGTTGAGCGTGGCGATGGCCAGCGCGGCGAGGTCCAGTCGCGGCGGATCGGCGGCGAGGGCGGACACGAGGCGTTCGCGGGCCAGGGGCGAGCTCAAGGTCGAGGTCGAGGTGATGCTCACGAGCTAAGCACTAACCCACGAGCGGGCAGACGGCAAAGGCAGGCAGGCAGTCACTGACCCGGAGGTTCGGGGGGCAACAACCGGCCCTTGATTTCGGCGTAGAGCGCCATCTGCGCCGAGATGAGGCCCGAGAGCAGGCCATCCTCGAACTCGAAGGTCGGGTGTTCCTTGAGTTTCGGGAAATCGTGGGGGTTGCGCAGCTCCTCGGGGGTGATGTTGGGGACGACCTCGCGGGCCAGGCGCAGCACCTTGGCGCGTTGCTGGGCCAGCATCTGCTCGAAGAGCTTGCTGGCGATGTCCAGCATCTCCCGTCCGCTCTCTTCCGTCATGGTGCCTGTCTCCTTGGGGCGATGGGGCGCCGTCGCTCACGCAACACAACGGAATCCCGGGGCCGACGCAAGGGCGTCGCCATCGTGTGGCCTGATTGGCCGCCTGCCCGGGGGCCAACGGACGGGGGGCCCGGGCGAAGTGGCCCCGTGGAGGATCCATCCCCAGGTTGAGAGTCAGCCCCGGCCAAGAAGACATCCGGGCGGAAAGACAGAGGACACGATGGCATTTGGACAGGGGGAGAACCCGGCGAGCTCCATCACGCCCCACCTGGATTCCGTGGACTACCCCGCCCTGCGCGAGCATCTCGTGGAAGCGGCGGAGGACAACGGTGCGAACGTGGACATCATCAACGTCTTCAAGTCGTTGCCCCGCGAGGAGTACCTGTCTCGGGAGGAAGTGATGCGCGATCTGGCGGAGGCGGCGCGGCGCTTCGCCAACGGAGGCCTGCGCGACGACGACGGCGTGGATCGTGACCGGCGCAACATCGGGAGGGATCTGGTGGAGCGCGCCTCGGACGACACCTCCCGTCACCCGTAATCGGCGGCTGCTTTCGGCACACCACCTGCCCGTGGGCGCGGGGGCTCTTGCCTCCCGCGTTCACGGGCTTCTCGTTGGGGCGCCCCCGCCGGGCCGACGAGCCGAAACAACAGGAAAAATCTTGAATTCCCGTCTATCTAGGAAGGGGTTCCCTCTCGCGCGTCGTGGGGGGGCGAACGCTCGGGAGATAGGCGAATGATGGGAACGTGGCGAAGTCAGAAGCGAGGGGACGGGGTGTCCCCTGGTGTGTCGACCTCCGGTTCCGGGAGGTTCAGCGGCCTGGCGCTGGTGGTGGCGTGCGCGGTGCTGTGTCCCGGAGCAGCCGGGGCCCAGGTGGGCAGGACGCTGGTGACGCCTTCTCCCTCGCCGGCGGCGCAGAAGGTCTACGGGCTCCTCGTGGACCTGGAGAACGGGGCGCGCGCGGGCAACCGCCGCACGATCATCGGCCAGCACTGCGAGGCGCAGAAGGAAATCCACCAGGAAGGCAGCTACGCGGGGGCGTACTACGACAAGGTCACCCAGCTGTCTGGCGGCAAGCGGCCCGCGTTCGTCGAGTTCGACCTGGGGCCGGGCTGGTACCAGTCCGCGTTCACCGAGGACGCCACGGCCTGGCGGGCCACCTTCAACGGGGTTGGTTTCCTCAAGGATCGTTGGACCTATGGCGATGGCCTCGTGGGAATGGGTTTCCATCAGCCCTATCCGGGCAGTCCGGTGAAGAGCTTCGAGAACACCATCGTCGAGACGGCCACCAATGCCTCCGGCCAGCGGGTGAACCTGGATGACGCGTGGTTCAAGCGGGTCGTCGACTGGCAGAACAATACGGCCGAATACCAGACGCTGCTGAGGGATTTGTCTTGGGCCGCCAATCGCTTGCAGCCGTTGAAGGACGCGGGCGTCCCGGTGCTCTTCCGGCCCTACCATGAGATGAACAAGCGCTCGGGCCGCTTCTGGTGGGCCAACCGCGATCCCGCGCTCTACAAGCAACTGTGGAGCATCATCTTCAACTACATGACGAAGACGCGGGGGTTCAACAATCTCATCTGGGTCTGGTCCCCCTATGCCTGGGATGGGACGTACGGGGGCGATCCCTGGAACTACTACCCCACCGAGGGCGCGGACATCGTCGCGGTCGACATCTACAGCGGCAATCCCTACCTGCCGGGGCGGTACTACACGGATCTCGCCGGCTACAACAAGCCGCGCATGCTGGCGGAGAACGACAAGATGCCGGTGCGCTGGGACAAGAACGTCTCGGAGATCGACGCCCGCCCCTGGGTCATCTACTCCATCTGGGGGGATACGGTGATTCGGGACGTCAGCGGTTCCGGAGCGGCGAATGCCTGGAACGTCGAGAACAACTACCAGGCCATCAAGAACACCTACGCCTATGAGAAGATCCTGACGGGCGGACAACTGCCGCCCACCGGCACGGCCAATTACAACTGGTGGTCCGTGCACTGAGACGGGGAGGGGGCCGAGTGTCCGGGATGTTGACTCGCCTCGTCGACCTGGCGTTTGCTTGGAGGGCTGGCTCTGACACGCCAGACCGCCGGGACTGCCCGGCAAGTGGGGGGGGAGAATGCTGAGGGCACGTGCGTCCGTGGTCGGGGGGTGGACTCATCCTGGTGGTCGCGTCGGGCTGCCCTCATGCCTATGGCATCGAGGGCTCCATCGACCGGGCCGTGCTCAAGGACTTGATTGAAAACGCGAGTCGTGCGGGGTGCCCCAAAGAGGAGCTTCAGGACCTATGCGGTGACGAGTTTGTCGACTGTATGGCGAACTGCCAGATGCGGATGAGAAGGAACGCCCGTCCATGAGCTGGCGCGCGGCTGCTGCTCTGGTGCTGGGTCTGCTGTTTCCTCTTCCCCTGCTCTGGTCGCTGGGGATGTTGCCTGTCCGTGGACTTCATTCATCTCCCTTCAAGGAGTCGTTGAGGGTTGTCCCCCGGCTTTCTGCTGAGGAGCTCAAGCAGTTGCCCACGGCGGGTCGTGCCTGCCGGGGTGATGCTGACTGCGATGCTTCGCTCGTTTGCCTGCGGGGACTTCCGATGATTCAGCCGATCTGTGCCGCGAGCAGGTGTGTGGCGGACCTGGACTGCCAGGCGGGGTTTGCCTGCCGTGCGGTGCAGGTGGGCGAGCGAGTGGTTCGTGTCTGTGGTGCCATGGGGACGCAGAAGGAAGGCGAATGGTGTTTGAAGGTTCCCTTCGACCAGGATTCCGCGTGCGCTCCTGGCCTTGTCTGCGCGGCCTTCCGGTGTGGTCGCCGCTGCCAGCGTCAAGACCCCCAAAGTTGTTCTCCGGGCTTCGCCTGCCTCGACGTGGATGCGGAGGGCCCGGTCTGCCTGACCAGTTGTGACGGGATGTCATGTCCCGAGGGGCAGCGGTGCGTCCAACGATCCAAGGGAGGCTCGCTCTGCGTGCAGGTGCATGGCCGGGACTGTCAGCACGACGAACTCTGTTCGGAGCCCCAGGTTTGTGATGTCTTCCTGGGGGGACGTTCTCGCCCGAAGGAGGCCTGGATGGAGTGTGTTCTTCCCTGTGCCGAGGACGGTCCGTCCTGCCCGGCAGGCATGGCTTGTTACGCCAAACGTTGTCGTCAGCTCTGCTCCAAGCAGAACGAGGCCCGCGTCTGCGCCTCGGGTGAAAGCTGTCACGTCGAGCCGGGCACGACGTCGGGCGTCTGCCAGTTGGACTTCTGAGCAAGGCCCCGTGGGAGGCACCGATGCGCTCGCGGGCGGCGGTGCTTTCTGCCAGCTTGCGCGGACATCATGCGGACCCTCTCCTCCTTCCTCCTGCTCCTCCTCGCGGGCCCGGTCACCGCGTGCCACCGCGACATCCCCTCTTTGAACCCCCCTCCCGCCGCGGCGCCTCCCCTGCGGCCCCTGTTCCTGCCCCCCGACGACTCGCTCCTCACGGAGACGGTGCGCACGTCCCTGCGGCACGGGAGCGCTCCGGACGCGCGGGAAGCGGAGATGACCACCGTCTCGAGCTTCTCCGCCGAGCAGGATTCCTGGGTCCTCACCCAGCGCGTGACGCGCTCGCGCTACCTCCAGCAGGGCCAGCCGGTGGAGTCGTTGGTGGACACCGTGCTCCAGCGCGCCGTGCTGCGTCTGCGGCTCGCGGCGGATGGCACCTACGTGCGGCTCGTGGAGCCCGAGGCCGTGCTGGCCGCCATCCGCGAGGTGGCACCCAAGGGTCTGGATGTCACGCCACTCGAGCGCTTCTTCGCCCCGGACGCGCTCGAGGCGCGCACGCGCGGGGAGTGGGAGGTGAAGTACGGCGGCATCTACGGGCGGGCCTGGGTTCCGGGTCAGCGCGGCTACGTGCTGGGCACGCTGCCCGTGGGCGGACGCGAGGTGACATACCTGCTGGAGCGCACCTTCACCGGCACGCGGCTCACCGAACAGGGCGATGCCCTGGTGTTCTCGTTGCGCTGCCTCGCCCAGCCGGGGGAGGCGTCGCCCCAGGCCGTGCGCGACACGCTGCGCCTCGCGGGCGACCCCCAGCTGACACCCGGCGTGGAGTGCGACGGAGAACAGTTGCTCGGCAAGGGACGCTTCCTCCCGGTGCGGCGCGGGTTCACCCTCAGGGCGTCGTTGGACGGAGAGACCTGGACATGGGCGACGCAGTCGACGCTGGAGTCGGTGCGGGCGTCCGAGGAGGAGCAGCGGTGAGCTACGAACAGAACCTCGTCGAGGACGAAGAGGGCATCCGCGCGCTGGTGCGGGGCGCCAGGCGCGTGGCGGTGCTGGGCATCAAGACGGAGCAGCACTCGGGGCAGCCCGCCTTCTATGTGCCCGAGTACCTCGCCCAGGCGGGCGTGGACGTGGTGCCCGTGCCCGTCTACTACCCGGAGGTGACGCACATCCTCGAGCGGCCGGTGTTCCGCAGGCTCGTGGACATTCCGGGTGACATCGATCTGGTGGACGTGTTCCGCCGTCCACAGGACATCGACCAGCACGTGGACGACATCCTCGCCAAGAAGCCCAAGGCGGTGTGGTTCCAGTCGGGCATCCGCAACGACGCGGCGGCGCGGCGGCTGGCCGAGGCGGGCATCCAGGTGGTCCAGGACCGTTGTCTCATGGTGGACCACCGGCGCTACGCGCGCTGAGCGCGGCCGCCTCAGGACTCCTCGAAGGGGACGGGCGGCCGGGCGAAGGCTCGCTCGGCGCTCAGCCTCGCCTGGTGCAGCGCATCGAAGCCGCGCTCCATCTGCGTGGGGGACACGGGCGGCAGGTTGGACACCATCACGTAGACGGGAAAGCCCCGCTCCTTGAGCAGGGCGAGCTGCAACTGGAAGTGGTCGCGCCGCAGCGCCGCCGAGCCCGCCGCGATGCCCTGCGCGTACGCCATGGGCCCGCCCAGCATCTTGCGCGTGCGGCTCGGCAGGTAGTGCACGAGGATGGCGTCCAGCTCCTTGCCGAAGGCGCTCTCGCGCAGTGACAGCGCGGGCGCCTTGTCCACCAGGCCCCCGTCCCAGTACAGGTCGCGCCCCACCCGCACCGCGCGGAACAGGCCCGGGTAGGCGCACGTCGCGTGCACCCGCGGCGCCAGCTCCCCCGAGGTGAACGCCTCGTGCGTGCCCTGCGTGAGGTTGGCGCTCGTGAGCAGCAGCGGATGCGGCAGCTCCTCGAAGGTGCGCACCGGCAGCGTGCGCTCCAGCAGCTTGCGGAAGCGTTCTCCCTTGAGCAGGCCCGTGGCCCCATGGCCCTCGCGCGGCAGGGCATTGAACACCGCGCCAATCGGATCCGGATCCCAGAACGACTCGCGCGTCTGCTGCAGCACCAGCTCCTCGATGGCGCCCTCGCTCAGCCCCGCCGCCGCGTACGCCGCAATCAGCCCCCCCGAGCTCGTTCCCGCGTACGCCGCCGGCCTCAGCCCCGTGGCCGCCAGCCCCTTGAGGAAACCCGCGTGTCCGAAGAAGCCAAAGTAGCCCGCGGAAAGAACGAGCCCGAATCGTTTGCCCTGGAGGGTTTGTTGAAGAGTGTGAGCGGCCATGGTCCTTGTCTCTAGACCACCGTTCCCCACATGGCAACGCGGTGCGGTGTCCGGGCAGGTGGCTCCTCGGGGCAATTCCTCATCGACGTATGTTGATATATCGATGATTGGATGTCCAGAACCGGGTTCCGAGTTCTCCCGGGAGGGCCGCGACGGCGACCCGCCTCACTTCCTCGCGGGTGGGGCGGAACCGCTGGAGCGAGTCTTCGCGAATTGCGAGATGTCATTGGTTGACGGGGCTCCCTGGGGCCAGGAGGGCTCCGCCGCGCGGATGGCGGGGCGGAGCGAGAAATACAAGACACACGGATAATTCCTGAAGACACACGCCGTGGTGCCAGCCGCACGAGAGAGGACCAGGGTCCGCGCCGGGTGGCTGCGTTCACGATTGCGTGACATGTGAGGATTTCCAGACTGTCCCAATCCGGCGAGGTGGGTGTGGTTCCGGGGCGGCTCCCGGCGCGAGCGCGGTGGCTCCGGCCATGCGATGCGCCCCTCGGTCCGTCCTCGTCTGGAGGGGTTCTCCTCATTTGGACCAATTCCGTCCAATTCATCGGGACCGATTCCGTCTTGTTTTTGGAATGGAATACTGGTTTTACGCGAAATCCGTCGAACACCCGACGAGGGAGTCCATCTCCTGTTGCGCCGAGTGTGGATGCGCGCGCACCTTGGTGACGTGGCCGGTGCAGGGTGATGCTTTTTTTGGAGAAATGATTGATAAGTGACACGCTCGTTCCGGGTTCCACCGGCGTGCTCCTCATCCAGGTTCGAGGAAATGTCTGCCAGGTCCCTTCTCCCTCAAGGAGTTGACGGCGCTATGAGAAGAATCCGGGATGTCGCGATGGAGTTGGTCCCCTCGCAGAGTATCCGCGTGGTCGAGGGGGGAATTCAGGAACTCCTGTTCAAGGAGCTTCAATCCCTGCTTTCCAAGACAGGCCATGGGGGAGGATTGATGAGCCCCTCCATCTACGATTCGGCCCAGGTATTGCGAATCCTTTCACCCGCGGAGAGTGCTTCTTCTCCCGTGGTGGACTGGCTGCTGTCACAACAGCAGGCGGATGGGGGCTGGGGGGAGCCGGTCAAGCCGATGCATCGGGACATCCCCACGATGTCCGCCCTCCTCGCGTTGCGCCGCTTTCCCCAGCACCCGCGCACGCACGAGGCCTGTGAGGCGGGGGTGCGTTTCCTGCGCGCCCAGGGGCCGCACTGGGCCACGCTGCATCCGGAGGAGCTGCCGGTGGCCGCGGAGATCCTCGTGCCCGCGTTGTTGAATCAGCTCGGGTTGGACGAGGCGGCGCTGCCGCGCGCGCCCTACGCGCAGCTGATGGCGCTGGGGGAGCGCAAGCGGAAGATCATCGCGAAGCTGCCCGTGACGCCCGGCGTGCCGTGGTTGCACGTCTGGGAGACCTGGGGCCAGGAGCCCACGGCGAACCTGATCGATGGGGCGGGGAGCGTGGGGCACAGCCCGTCCGCGACGGCGGCGTGGGTGAAGGCCGCCTCGGGCCGGACGGAGCTGACGCCGTTCGTCGATCGGGCCCGGGAGTACCTGCGCGAGAGCGGGCTGTCGACCGCGTCGTCCACTCCCGGACTCGTGCCGGTGGGCGGGCCGCACAACTATTTCGAGCAGTCCTTCGTCCTCTATGCCCTGCTCATGGGCGGGGTGCTGCAGGAGCCGCGTCTGGCGCCCTACGTGAACTCCGTGCTG
This sequence comes from Cystobacter fuscus DSM 2262, assembly GCF_000335475.2. NCBI lineage: Bacteria > Pseudomonadati > Myxococcota > Myxococcia > Myxococcales > Archangiaceae > Cystobacter > Cystobacter fuscus. The sequence goes on from NZ_ANAH02000020.1 coordinate 60,994, forward strand.
GGGGATTTGACCCGGGCGCTCGGGCCGAACGGACTCGGCATGAGCGACCACTTCCTCCAGGATGGTGACGACACGAGCGCGGTGGTGGCCGTCATGCACGCCATGGGGCTGGCGGTGGACCCGGCGGTGCTCTACCGCTTCAAGCGGGAAGACCATTTCATCGCCTACCCGGGGGAGATGCACTCCTCGCCGACGCTGACGGCCCGTTGCCTCCATGCCCTGATGTTGCTGGGCCAGGACAACGACGAGCTGGCCCCCTTCCAGCGCTACCTGCTCGAGCGCCAGGAGCCCAGTGGCCGCTGGTCCTTCGACAAGTGGAGCCGCTCGTGGCTGTACACGACGTTCCACTCGGTGGTCGGCCTCGTCGGCTCGCCGCACGTGGACGCGGTGCGCCGCGCGCTGGATGCGGTGCTCTCGGCGCAGCTGCCGGACGGGGGCTGGAGCTCCGATGGCCGCTCGAACATGACGGAGACCTCCTACGCCGTGCTGATGCTCGGCTTCCTGGAGCGGCATGGGATGCACCACCCCGGCATCGCCCCGGCGTTGGACCGGGCCTCGCGCTGGATGCTGCAGAACTACACCCCCGGCGCCCCGGCCGAGGGCAAGGTGAAGTGCTGGATCTCCAAGGAGCTCTACCGCATGGAGCGCGTGGACTCGGCCTTCGAGCTGTGCGCCCTGCTGATGATGCAGCGGCGCCTGTCCCAGTAGCCGGGCGCGAGCGGCGGGGCCGGGCGGGAGTCGTCCGCCCGGACCCGCGGTACCGGGGTGAAGCGCGTCGGGCGCGCCACGCCCCCGAGGACGTCTCTCAGGGCACGGGGACGAAGCGGTAGAGGGCGCTCTCGATGTCGGACGTCAGGTAGATGGTTCCCGAGCCGCCCACCGCGACTCCCGTGGGGATGTAGCCCGGCGGCATGCCCACGCTCTCGGGCAGACCGATGCGCAGGCCGCTCGCGAGCACGGTCAGTCGGCCCGTGGTCGGCTCGATGCGCACCAGTCGCTTGCGGCCCACCTCGGCGACGATCAGCCCACCGTCCGGATGCCGGGCAATGCCCTCGGGGGCCTTGAGGCCCTTGGCCACCGTGCGCCTGGCGCCATCCGACAGGCGCACCCGGGTGACCTTTCCCGAGCGCACCTCGGTGACGTACACCCCTGGCTCCTCCGCCTCCGTGTCGGCCGCGAGGCCCACGGGCCCCTCCAGGCCCTCGGCGAGCACCGTGGTCCCCGCGGGCTCGGAGGTGTCCACGCGCACGAGCCTGCCCGTAGTGGACTCGGCGAGGAGCAGCGTGCCATCGGCGAGCTCGAGCGCGGCCTGGACGCCATTCGCGTTGGGAATCGTCCGCAGCAGCTCTCCCGTGGCCCGATCCAGCACCTGCACGCTGCTGTGCTCCCCCAGGTAGGCCGTGCTCAGCACCACATGCTTCGCGCCCAGGCTCACGTTCATGGGGAAGTTGAGCCGCGAGGAGAGGACCCGGGTCGTCTGGGTGATCTTCCCGTCGCGTCCGCCCACCCGGCGCAGGGCATACACATCCGCCACGTACAGCTGCTCCTGCGGATCATCCGGCGCGACGGCGAGGCCGGAGGGTACGGCCAGACGTGACTCGACCAGGAGCCGGACGGAACCATCGGCGGGATTGACCACGCGGATGTCGTTGTCGACCATGTTGGACACGTACACCAGGTCATCCGGGCCCACGGCCAGGTTGTCGAGCCCGGTGGGCAGCTTCGCGACGACCTCCTTGGCGCCCGTGGGCAGCCGGACGCGCACCAGCTCGCCCCGCGCCGAGTCGACCACGTAGAGGTTCTCGCGGCGCGCGTCGAAATTGACGGCGACCGGCATCGCGAAGCCCTCCGCCACGGTCTCGATGCTGCCCGTGTCCACGTCCACCCGGGCAATCTGCCCCTTGAGCAGGATCGGGCCGTAGAGCTTGTCGTCCGGGCCGAACTCGAAGCCGTTGAGGAAGCCGGGTTTGGAGATGGCCAGCCGAGGCGGCTTCTTCCCGCTCGGGTCCACCTCCCATAGCGCATCGCCCCGGCCAAGCTGGGTGACGTAGAACCTGCCATCGCGGCGGAAGGCCAGCGAGTTGAGGCCCGGCAGATCCCTGGCGATGACGCGCGTCTTTCCATCCGGAGTGCGCTTCATCAACTCGCCGGTGAAAAAGCCCGTCCAGTAGATCGAGCCGTCCGGACCCAGGGCCACGTCATCCGCGCCGCCCAGCGGCGGCCCCACCACGGTGCTCACCGCGCCCGTGCCCAGGTCGACGGAGTGGACCGTCCGGCCGAGCAGGTTGCTGGCCAGCAGGTGCCCCTTGCCATCGACGGCGAGCCCGTGGACGCCCTGGAAGTGGGAGCCGGCCACCACCACTTCCTGGCGGTAGGCCTTGGGCGGGGCGGCCAGGACCTGACCACCCGCCATCAACAGACAGGCGGCCAGGGACTTGGAGAGGAATTGGGACATGGAGGCACTCATGGGTTGGAAGACACCTCGCCGCGCGTGAGCTCCAGGCCCGCGAGTTGCTCGCCCTGGCGCCACGTGCGCAGCACGTCGATGAACGCGAGCGTGTCACCCCCGAAGGAGGCGTAGCGCATCGCGTTCGGGCCCATCTTGACCCCCTCGTTGTTGTAGTAGCCGGGCGTGCATTCAGCACCGCCGAAGGAGGCGCTCGCCGCGAGCCGGCCGAGGATCGTCTCCCACCACTGCTGCTGCGCCTGCTCCGAGGGCTCGATCACCTCGATGCCCCGCTTGACGCACCGCTCGATGATGTAGGCGGCGTGCTGCGACTGCTCGTCGAGGATGTGCACGAAGTTGATCGCCCAGCCGCTCTGGGTCGTGGTGAACATCATCAGGTTGGGATAACCCCGGCTGTGCATGCCATGCAGCGTCGCCGGACCATCGGCCCAGCTGTCTCGCAGGGATCTGCCGCCGCGCCCGCGGATGTCGAAGCCCAGCATCCGGGTGTAATCCAGCGAGACCTCGAAGCCCGAGGCGTAGATGAGGCAGTCGACCTCGTACTCCTTGCCCTTCACCACCACGCCGGTGGGAGTGAGCCGCTCCACGCCCTTGCCCTCGGTGTCGACGAGCTGGACGTTGGGCCGGTTGAACGTGTCCAGGTATTCGTCGTGGAAGCAGGGCCGCTTGCACATCTGGTTGTAGTAGGGCTTGAGCGCCTCGGCCGTCACCGGATCCTTGACGATGGCGTCCACCCGCGCGCGGATCTCCTCCATCTTGCGGAAGTCCGTGAGCTGGCGGAACTCGGCGGCCTCCTCGGGGGTCCGGGCCTGCTGGGTGGCGGTGCCCTGGAAGATGTAGGTCCACCCGTCCTGGACCATGTCGGCATCCATCTTCTGGCCGGAGACGATCGCGGAGAAGTTGCGGATGCGCTCCTGTTGCCAGCCGGGCTTGAGTGTCTTCACCCAGGCCTCGTCCGTCGGCTGGTTGTTGCGTGCGCCAACGCCCGAGGGCGTGCGCTGGAAGACATACAACTGTTTGGCCGCGGCCCCCAGCTGGGGGATGGCCTGGACCGAGGTCGCGCCCGTGCCGATGATGCCCACGCGCTTGTCCGCCAGCCGGGTCATGCTGCTCGTGGGGCCGCCGCCGGTATAGGCATGGTCCCAGCGGCTGGTGTGGAAGCAGTGGCCCTTGAAGGTCTCGATGCCCGGGATGCCGGGCAGCTTCGCCTTGTGGAGGATGCCGCCGGCGATGATCACGAACCGCGCCGCGAGCTTGTCGCCCCGGCTGGTCGTGATGTTCCAGCGCCGGGCGTCCTCGTCCCAGTCCATCGTCTGCACCAGGGTCTGGAACAGCGCCGCCTTGTAGAGATCGAAGTGCCGGCCAATGCGCTGGCAGTGGGCGAAGATCTCCGGCGCCTTGGCGTACTTCTCCTTGGGCATGTAGCCGGTCTCTTCGAGCAGCGGCAGGTAGATATAGGACTCCACGTCGCAGGCGGCGCCCGGATAGCGGTTCCAATACCAGGTGCCGCCGAAGTCACCGCCCTTCTCCACGATGCGGAAGGAATCCACCCCCGCCTGACGCAGCCGCGCCCCCGCCAGCATGCCGCCAAAGCCACCCCCGACAATCAAGACGTCTATCTTCTCGGTCAGCGCCGGACGGGTGAAGCCGGGCTCGACATAGGGATCCTTGTCGAAGTCCGCGAAGACGCCTTTCAGGGGGATGTACTGGGTATTGCCGTCGGGGCGCAGCCGCTTCTCGCGCTCGAGCCGGTACTTCTCCCTCAGTGCCTCCGGAGAGAAAGAGACCTCACCCTTCTTCGTCGCAGTCATCCGCACACGTCCTTTCGGCTCGACAGCCGCTCTCGATGTAATCGGCTGTTTACATCGCTGGACATAACGCAACCCCTGTCGTAAGTAAACAGCCGTGTACACATCCCGACCGAGCGACCCCAAGACGTCGACACGTCAGCGAGACGCCGAGCGCACGCGTGCCGCCCTCATCTCCGCCGCGCAGACGCTGTTCTCCACGCGGGGCTTCGCCAACACCGGAGTGCGGGAGGTGGCGGAGCTGGCCGGGGTGAACTCCTCGCTCGTCAACCGCTACTTCGGCTCGAAGCAGGGGCTGTACCGGGAGACGTTGGAGCAGGTGCTCGACATCATCCCGATGCTTCAGGGAGACAGGCGCCGCTTCGGCGAGAACGTGGTGTCCATCTTCCTCGGCGTGCAGGATGCCCCGGGCCCGCTGATGATGCTGATCCTCTCGGCGGCCGATCCCGAGGCGCACGCGACGAGTGTCGAGCTGCTCCACAAGAAGGCGATCGAGCCCCTGGCTCGCTGGCTGGGCCCCCCGGATGCCGAGGGGCGCGCGGCGCGGCTCAACATCCTCTGGAGCGGCTTTCTCATGAGCTGGCGGCTGCTGCCCCTCCCACAGCTCGCCGAGGTGCGCCACTCCTCCACCCGCCGCTGGCTGGAGGCCGCGATCCAGGCGATCGTCGACGAAGGCGAGAGCTGATCCCCCGCTGTCATCCCCGGCACACGATTTCCTGGCCCAGGCGAGCCCAGTTCATTAGGGTTCTCCAAAACTGGTACATCCGTACCATTTCGAGGGATGTCATGGCCTGGTTCGTTCTGATGGTCTCGGGGGTGCTGGAGAGTGGGTGGGCGCTCGCGCTCAAGAAGTCCGAGGGCTTCACCCAGCCGGTGCCCAGCGTGGTGTTCCTGGTGTTGGCGGCGATGAGCTTCGGGGGTCTGGCCTGGGCGATGAAGTCCCTGCCGGCGGGACCCTCCTACGCCGTGTGGACGGGCATCGGTGCGGCGCTGACCGCCGTGCTCGGCATCCTCCTGTTCGGCGAGTCGGTGTCCGGGGTGAAGCTCGCCTCCATCGGGTTCATCGTCATCGGTGTCATCGGACTCGCCCTGTCCGGGGGCGGCCACTGATGTCCCCCCCGGGCCCACGGGGGACGAGCCAGGAGCGGGGGCGGCAGCGGAGGGCGCGGCTCATCGAGGGCGTCACGCACGTGCTGCGCACGGGGGGCCTGCAGGCCGTGAGTGCCCGCTCCGTCGCGGACGCGGCCGAGGTGCCGCTCGCCGCCGTCACCTATTACTTCTCCTCCCTGGAGGAGCTGATCGCCGAGACCCTCGCGGAGATGCTGCGCCAGTGGGTGGAGCAGGTCCGCGGCACCACGCGGCTCGCTCGGGCCCACCCGGAGAAGGCGGACCTGGCCCGGTGGGTGACCCAGGCGATGCTCCCGCCCGGAGGTACCGGCGCCATCCAGGCCCACTACGAGCTGCTGGTGGCCTGCGGGCGCCGGGCGGCCTTCTCGGCGGTGCTTGCCCGGGGACGCGCGGACCTCGACGAGGCGCTGGCGGAACTCATCGTGGCCGCTCTGCCCGGCGGTACACGCCCCCCCAGTCCCCAACTGGTGCTCGCCGTCCTGGATGGCGCGGTGGTGAGCGCGCTCAGTGAAGGCACGCCCGTCGACACCACGGTCCAGGCCCGCCTGGACGAACTGCTGCGGGCATAGAGCGCGGGAGGCCACCTCCAGCTCCGAGGATGCGGCGGCGCCAGTCGCCGGGCGCGAGCTCAGAGCCCCGGACGCGGGTCGTGTCCGGCTTCGACCAGCCGCGTGGCCACGGCCCAGACGCTCTGGACGAAGCCCTGGAGCAGGGGGCGCAGGGGCTCGTCTCCGAGCGAGGCCACCACCGCGTCGAGTTCCCGGCGGGTCCGGGCGGAGTCGTCCACCCAGACCTGCTTCAGCCGGGTGTCGAGCTCCTCCCGGGGCAGGCGCGTGGCGTCGATGTCGGTGAGGCGTTGGCGGTGCTCGGCCGCGTAACCCATCACCCCCGAGTTGATGGGCTCGGAGGGATCGAACCGGACGTCCTGGGCCAGGCGCAGCAGGCGCGCCACGCCCCCGAGGAAGTCCGAGCCCTCGCGCAGCACCCCGAGCAGCTTCTCCAGATCCCTCGGGGTGAGCGCGCGGGCGAAGGGCAGGCCTCCCACCAGGGCGACGGAGGACGCACCCGTCTCGGCGTAGCGCTCCAGGTACTCGTGCACGCCCTGCCCGAAGTCGGTGCCCCGCGCGCTCAACGCGTCCTGGTCGTCCCCGAGCACGGCCAGCCGCCCGGGTCTGTCCTCCGGGGCGGCGCGCATCACCTGGATGAGGAGGGCGAGCCGCGCCTGCTGGTTGTTCTGCCGCCAGACGCGCTCCGACCACAGCTCCAACCAGTCCTGGACGAGCGCCGCGGGAACACCCCGGGCGCCGAGGGCGTCCTGGCCCAGCACGGTGATGGCGCCCAGCAGGGCCCGGCACACGTCGAGCAGGGCGCACGAGGGGGAGTGGAGCGCGGCCTGGAGCGGCCCGAGCGCGGCGCGGGCGGGCTCGGGGCGGGTCATCTCCTGCAACTGCTCCGTCACCGTGTCCAGGGCCCGCCGGGTCAGTGCCTCGCCCTGTCCGAGCTCCTCGTAGAGCCAGTCGATGGCGGAGTAGTCCGTGCCCACGGCCCGGTAATAGTTGGGCTCCACCTGGAAGGTCCTGCCGAGGAAGACCTCGGAGAAGCGGTCCCCGGACTGGTAGTAGGCCTCGCTTCGAGAACGGGTGCGCACGTGGTGCCGGGCGCGCTCCAGGAGCTTCAACGCGGCGGAGGTGGTCTCGGGGGACTCGGCCATGTGGCGTCGGGTCTACCAGCCGGGGGGAGCGGGAGCAATCGCCAGGGAACGTGGTAGGCAAGCGGCATGTTGACGCGCACGCTCGATATCGATGGTCCCGTTCACTTCATGGACTTCGGCGGCTCCGGGCCGACCCTGGTGCTCGTGCATGGACTGGGAGGCTCGCACCACAACTGGATGCACGTGGGCCCGAAGCTGGCGCGGCACGCGCGGGTGGTGGCCGTGGACCTGGCGGGCTTTGGTCTGACGCCCCTGGCGGGCCGCTCGGCGGCGCTCCCGGCCAATCAGGTGCTGTTGGACCGCTTCATCCAGAAGGTGTCTCCGTCCGCGCCCGTCATCCTGGTGGGCAACTCCATGGGCGGCGCCATCTCGGTGCTGCAGACGGCCCGCAATCCCGGGCGCGTCTCCGGCCTCGTGCTGGTGGCTCCCGCGCAACCCCGGGCGGAGGACTCGCGAATGGAGCGCAACGTCCTCTTCCTGTTCCTCCTCTACTCGATTCCTGGCGTGGGCGAGTTCTTCGTGCGGCGGCGCGCGGCGCGCATGAGTCCGGAGGAGCTGGCCCGCGAACAGCTCGCGCTGTGCTGCCGCGACCTGGACCGCTTCCCCGAGGAGCTGGTGCGCGCGCATCTGGAGTTCGCCCGCGAGCGCCACGCGCGGATGCCCTGGTCCCACGAGGCCTTCCTCCAGGCGGCGCGCTCGCTCGTGGGCTTGTTGCTGCGCAAGTCGCGCTTCCGCGAGCTGGAGCGGAGCATCCGTGTGCCCACCCTGCTCGTGCAGGGCTCGGATGATCAGATGGTGCCAGTGGCCAACTCGCGCGAGCTGGCCAGCGTCCGACCGGATTGGACCTACGTGGAGTACCCCGACGTCGGACACACCCCGATGATGGAGCGTCCCGAGCTGTTCCTCGAGACGATGGAGCGTTGGTTCGAGGGGCCGGGCCGCGTGGCCCTGGACGCGGCGACATGAGCGCGTCGGCCGCCCGCCGTGCCCTCGCGCTGCTGCCCACCCACGCCACCACGGGCATCGGAAGCCTGCCGTACACCCAGCTCGAGTCGGGTCTGCGGACCGCGTTCGCGTTGGACATCCCCTTCCTGCCCCAGCTTCCGGTGGGCAGACCCGCGGAGTTCATGATTCCCCAGGCGCTCGAGGGGCTGCCGGGCCTGGGGTTCGACGAGGCGGGGCGGTGCACCGTGGACCTCGCGGCATGGTCCGCGGGACGCGAGGCCTTCGAGGCGCGGCTGGAGGCGGCGTTGTCCTCGGGCGCGCTGGAGTCCTTCGAGCCCTCGCCGGAGGCATGCCTCGCCTGGCGTCCCTTCCTGGGGGAGGTGGAGCGCCGCGCACTCGCCTTCGCCAAGGCGCAGCTCGCCGGTCCCTTCACGGTGAGCCTGGCGACGCGCACGAGCGAAGGCAGGGGGGCGTTGGAGGAGCCAGGGCTGGACACGGCGATCTTCCGGCTGACGCGGGCGCGCGCGCGGGCGATGGTGAAGGCCCTGCGGCGCGCGGGGACGACGCCCCTCTTCTTCCTGGACGAGCCGGGGTGGGCTGCCTTCTCGCGCGCCGATCCCTGGCACCAGCGGGCCTCGCATGAGCTGCGGTTGCTGGTGGAGGCGCTTCAGCGCGAGGGCGCGCTGGTGGGGGTGCACTGCTGCGGCAACACGGACTGGGCGAGCCTGCTGGACGCGGGGCTGGACGTGTTGTCGTTGGACGTACGGTTGTCGCTGGACGCGGTGCTGGAGGAGACGGGCCCCCTGGCGCGCTTCCTGGACTCGGGGGCGACGCTGAGCCTGGGCATCATCCCCACGGATCTCGCGTCCACCTACGACGTGGGGGAGCTGGTGGACGCGGTCGAGGTGTCACTCGAGGCGGCGCTGCCTCCGGGCCATTCGCTCGAGCAGATGGGCGGCCAGATGTTGCTGACACCCGCGTGCGGCCTGGCCCTGCGCACCGAGTTGGACGCCGAACGCGTCCTCGAACAGCTCGCGGAGGCGCGGCGCCGGCTCCTGGACGCGAGGGCGGCCCGGCCTTCACCGGTCCGCCCCTCGCTCGTGAGCTGAACCTCAGCGTCCGAGCTGCAGCTCGCGCTCGGCCTGGATCCAGTCCTCGTCATGGTGGCCGTGCTCTCCGCCGCGCGCGAGGAACAGCTCGTAGGCCCGGCGGGAGATCTGCTCCGTGCTGGGGCGGCGGTTCGAAGCGGGAGCGGCCTGCACCGCGGCGGGAGCGGCCTGCACCGCGGCGGGAGCGGCCTGCACCGCGGCGGGAGCGGCCTGCACCGCGACGGTCTCCTTCTTGGCGGGAGCAGCCTGCACCGCGGGGGCCACGTTCGTGATGGGCGTCGCGGCGGGGGGCGGGGCCTCCGGCTTCTTGGAGGACGACTTGTTGGAGTTGTTCGTCTTGGCCTGTGCGCGTGCCATGGGAATCCTCGGGTAGAAAAAACGGCTGCCGACAGCATTGGCAGCTCTTCGTGCTCGGAACATTGATCCCTGGAACGATCGTCACCGATGCGACAGGCTGAAGCCGTGCTTGTCCGCTAACCGACAGGGCGGCTCAGGCCGGGAGCACGCCTGCGTCGAGCGCGGCCTCGAGCGCCTTGTGCATGGCGGTGCTCATGCCGAGCGAGGAGGCTTCTTCGGGGGTGCACCAGCGCAGCTCACGGAAGGCGGGAGCGCGCGTGGGGTGCTTCGAGCCCGTCACGCGCAGCAGGCGGAGGGTGAGGCTGCGGTGGGTGAGCTGGCGGCGCACGGTGCCGAGCACGGCCTCCACCCGCACGGGCGTGCCGAGCGATTGGGTGAGCTTGTCGGCGGACTGCGAGTCGGGCGTGTCCGCCTCGATCTCGGCGGCGGGCAATTCCCACAAGCCTCCGAAGAGTCCCTTCTCCTCGCGCCGGGCGAGCAGGAGCCGGCCCTCGTGCGCCCAGACGGCGAGAGCGAGCGTCATGCGCTTGGGCGGGGCGCGCACCTTGGCGGGTGGCAGTTCGTTCACGCGACCGTGACGCCAGGCGAGACAGTCCTCGCGCACGGGGCACAGGAGGCACAGCGGGTTGTCGGGCCGGCAGACGGTGGCGCCGTGTTCCATGAGGGCCTGGTTGAAGTCTCCGGGCCGCTCGGGGGAGACGAGCTCGGTGGCGAGCGCCCACAGCCGGGCCTCGCGCACGCGATCTCCCGGGAGGCCCTCCACCTCGAAGAGGCGCGAGAAGACGCGGGCCACGTTGCCATCCACCAGGGGCGCGGGCTCGCCGAAGGCGATGGAGGCCACGGCCCCCGCGGTGTAGCGGCCAAAGCCTCGCAGGGTGAGCAGCTCGGCGGCGGTGGAGGGCAGCTTGCCGCCGTGGCGCGCCACCACGTCCTGGGCGGCCAGGTGCAGGTTGCGCGCGCGCGAGTAGTAGCCGAGCCCCCGCCACGCGGCGAGCACGTCCGGCAGCGGCGCGCGGGCGAGCGCCTCCACCGTGGGGAAGCGCTGGAGGAATCTCTCCCAGTAGGGGATGACGGTGGTCACCTGGGTCTGCTGCAGCATCACCTCGCTGAGCCAGATGGCGTACGGATCGCGCGTGCGGCGCCAGGGCAGGTCGCGCTTCTGCCGGTCGTACCAGGCGAGCAGGCCCGAGCGCAGGGACTCTCGGCGCGTGGGCTCGATGAGGAGCGGGGTGGGGGAGGGGGCGCGCTTGCGGGAGGGTCTCATGGGCGCCGGGCGGGATTGGCGATGCGGCGGGCCACGCGATCGAAGAGCCCGGGCACGAGCCGGTTGGCGAGCACCATGACGCGGCCGGGAAGGGTGAGCACCGTCTCGCGGCTGCCCCGGCGGCTGGCCCGCACGAGCGCCCGGGCGGCGCTCTCCGCGCTCATGGCGTTCAGGGGGATGGTGTCCTGAGCCCAGCCCTCGGCGTTGAGGCGCGCGTCGCGGAACTCCGTCTCGGTGAGGCCCGGCGACACGAGCAGCACGCGGATGCCCTCGGTGGCGAGCTCGGCGCGCAGCGACTCGGTGAGCAGGTTCACCGCCGCCTTGGACGAGCCATAGCCGCCGAGCAGGGGCAGGCCACGGTGGCCCAGCACGGAGCTGACATTGATGACCTGCGAGCCGGGCGCGCGTCGGCGCAGCAGCGGCAGGGCGGCGCGGGTGACGCGCACCAGGCCGAAGAAGTTCACCTCGAACACCTGGCGCAGCTGCGCCTCGCTGAAGCCCTCGACGGGGCCGTAGAGCCCGAGCCCCGCGTTGTTGACGAGGATGTCCAACCCACCGAAGGCCGCCTCCGTCTCGCGCACGAGACGGGCCACGTCCTCCTCGCGGGTGATGTCGCAGCACACGGGGAGGGCCTGGACGCCGAGTGCTTCCGCCTCACGCGCGGCGTCTCGAAGGGCCGGCTCACGACGCGCGGCGAGCACGAGGTGGGCGCCCTGGGCCGCGTAGACCCGGGCCACCGCGCGGCCGATGCCACTGGAGGCGCCGGTGATGAGGACCACCTTGCCTCGAAAGTCCTGGGTTGCCATGGGGGCGCACCTTAACGACTCGCTGGAGGCGGAGAAGGACCTGCCGGGGTGTGCCTGCCTGCCTGTCCTTCTTCTTGGATCGACGAGCCCTTGGTCTAGGATGCCCAGCGTCCATGCCGCGCGCGTCCTTCACCAACGACTTCTCCTGGTCCAAGAGCCGTCACGAGAAACTCCAGGAGTGCTCCCGGGCGTACTACCTCTATTACTACCGCTCCTGGGGCGGGTGGGAAGCGGGGGCGCCGCCGGAGGTGCGCGAACTGTACCTGCTCAAGAAGCTGGGCAACCGCTACACGTGGGCGGGCAACATCGTGCACGACGCCCTCAAGGACGCGCTGCTCAACTGGCGCTCGGGGCTTCCGGTGGAGGCGGCGAAGGTGGAGGAGCGGGCGCTCGCGCGCATGCGGGAGGAGTTCCGCCTCTCGCGCGGCAAGGCGTACCGGACCCAGAAGGGCCGCAAGACGTTCAGCGGCTTGATGGAGCACGAGTACGAGGAGTCCGTCCCCGACGAGGCCTGGAAGCAGAACGCGGAGACGGTGCGCTCGGCGCTCGCGTGGTTCTTCCAGTCGCGCTGGCCGGCGCTGGCGCGCTCGCTCAAGCCCGGGCAGTGGCTGGAGGTGGACGCGGGCGCGGACTTCTCCTCCTTCACGCTGGACGGGGTGAAGGTCTTCGCCATTCCGGACTTCGCCTACACGGACGCGGACGGCTTCACGGTGGTGGTGGACTGGAAGACGGGCAAGGTGCGCGAGGGCTACGACGAGCAGGTGCTGGGCTACGCGCTCTACGTGTCCCAGCGCTACCGGGTGCCGCTGGAGAAGGTGCGCGCCTCGCTCGTGTACCTCAACGATGGCCTGGAGCATCAGGTGCAGGTGGACCAGGACGCCATGGAGGGCTTCCGCGCCCGCTTCACGCAGAGCGTGGCGCGCATGCGCTCGCTGCTGGCGGACCCGGCCACCAATACGCCCCGGGAGGAGTCCGCCTTTCCCCAGGCGGAGGACGCCGCCACGTGCGCCCGGTGCGTCTTCCGCCGCCCCTGCGGACGCGAGGCGGCGGTGCGCGCGGCGTAGCGCGGAGGGGGCTTAGCGGCCCACCGACAGCCGCCGCACGACCACGCCCGCCGCGTTCATGCCGAACACGGAGGTGACGAAGGCCACGCTGCCGTCGATCTGCGTGCGGCGCTCGCAGGTGTGGAAGTCATTGTCGTTGGGGCACACGCAGGAAAAGCCGTCGTCCGCGTCGTAGCGCAGGGACAGCGGCTGGCGCCGCGTCTCGATGGAGTAGACGGCGGTGATGCCCGTGGGCCGGTCCGTGTTCACGCCGTACTTGCGCTTGAGCAGCTTGCGGATGTCCTTGGCGAAGGGATCCATGTGCGTCTCGCACAGGTCCTCCACGCGGATGGCGGTGGGATCCAGGCGGCCCGCGGCGCCCATGGAGCTGACCACGGGGATGCCCAGGCTCACGCAGCGGTGGAGCAGGTGCAGCTTGGCCTTCACGTTGTCGATGGCGTCCACCACGTAGTCGTAGCTGCCCGGGGCGAGGAGCTGATCGGCCAGCTCGTCCCGGTAGAACTCGCGCAGGGGCCGCACGTCGGCGTCGGGGTTGATCTCCTTGCAGCGCTGGGCCATCAGCTCCGCCTTGGGCTTGCCCACCGTCCGCACGGTGGCGTGCAGTTGCCGGTTGGAGTTGGTGACGCACACGGTGTCGAAGTCGACGAGGGTGAGCTGACCCACGCCGCTGCGCACGATGCCCTCGGCGGCGTAGCTGCCCACGCCGCCCAGTCCGAACACCACCACGCGCGCCTGGGACAGGCGCTCCATGGCCGGGTCCCCCAGCAGGCGGCCGGTGCGATCGAAGCGCCGGTGCAGCTTGAAGGGCTTGGGCTCATTCGCCGCGGGCGGCGCGGTGGGAGCGGGAAGGGACTCGGGGGCGGGGGGCTGCGGTTCCATGGGACCTCTATAGCGCGACCGCCTCCCTACAGCGAAGGGGTGGGGAAGGCTTCCCGGAAGAAGCGGCGGGCGTTCTCGGTCGTCCGCTGGGCGAGCACCTCCACCGGCTCGCCGAGCACGCGCGCCATGCCCTCGATGATCCGGGGCAGGTAGCCCGGCTCCGAGCGCTGCCCCCGGTGGGGGGTGGGGGCCTGGTCCGGGGCATCCGTCTCGACCATGAGCCGCTCGGGGGGAATCACCCGCAGGGCGTCCAGGGGCTTGCGCGCCTCGGCCCAGGTGACCGGGCCCGCGAACGAGAAGTGGCAGCCCTTCTGGATGTAGAAGCGCGCCAGGTCCACGCCGCCGCCGTAGCTGTGCATGAGGATGCCGGCCTCGGGCAGGGGCTCGTGCTTGAGCAGTTCGATGAGCGCGGGGTGGGCGCGAAAGCAGTGCATCAACACGGGCAGCCCGTGCTTGCGCGCGAGCTCCAGGTGCCGCCGCAGCACCGCCACCTGCCGCTCCATCGGGGCGCCCGCGGCCGAGGGCCCATCCAACCCGCACTCGCCCACGGCGATGGCGCCGCCGAGCCCGAGCAGTGCGTCCAGGCGCTCCAGGTGGACCTCGTCCTCCTCGGGGGGCAGGTGCGGGAGCATCTGCGGATGGATGCCGAGTCCTATCTGGAGGCGGGGTTCGCCGCGTGACATCTCGCGCAGGGGCTCCCAGTTCTCCGGGCCCACTCCGGGCACGAGGATGCCGTGCAGGCCGGCGGCCCAGGCCCGGGCGAGGACTTCGCTCCGGTCCTGATCGAAACGTGACGCGTCGAGATGGCAGTGGGTGTCAATCATCGGAAAGGTCCGTGCGGCATCTGCCCGCTGGCGTTCACCCGCAGACAGCGGCTCCGAAGCCGAAGCTGGTTGCACCTGGCCACTACGCCAAGAGCACCTATCCATGCAGCGGTTTTTGAGAGGACTCGAAATGGCCAAGCGATATGTCGTCGGTGCGCTCATGGGAGCGCTGATGCTGGTGGTGACAGGATGTCCGTCGGGAGATGACAACCCGGTACCTCCGCCCGGGGACGCGGGGACCGAGAATCCCACGCCGGACGCGGGCCTGCCGCCGGATGACGCCGGCACGCCGGGCGACGCCGGCACGCCGGGCGACATGACGGTCAAGGAGGGTGATGCCTGCACCACCACCGCGAGCTGCATGGCGGGCCTGTACTGCGCCGAGAGCAAGTGCGCGCCGCTGCACATCGCGGTGACGGTCGGTCCGCGGACGGGGCCGGCGCTGACTCCGTCCTATGCGGTGGTCGTGCCCTTCAACAAGCCCGTCTCGCCGACGCGGCTGAGCGAGGATCCCGCGACCACGAACAAGTTCCCCCGCTGGAATCCCACGGGCACGGCGGTGGCCTTCGTGGAGATCGCGGGCGACAACACCGTGTCGCTCGTCTCGCGCGGCATTCCCTTCGCGGCGGCCCAGGCGACGACCTCGCTCACCACCGGCGCGGTGGACGCGGCCAACACCACGGACTTCAGTTACATGGAGTGGGAGCCGTCCAATACCATCGCCTGGAGCAGATCCTTCGTGGATCCCGTGACGAGCAGGACCTCCACCACGGGCATCTGGGCCTACACCAGCCCGGGTCCCGCCGCGGCGGTCACCAGCAGTGGCGTCTTCCCCTCGTGGGCGTCCGACGGAGCCAGCTTCGTCTACAGCGCCAATAATCTCGGCCTCCAGAGAAGGGCGCTCAGTGAGACGGCCAGCAGCTCGGTGCCTGGGGCGTCCACGACGGCTGAGCAGCCGTTGCACAACAAGGCCAATGGCGTCGTGCTGTACCTCGATGCGAAGGGGCAGGAGGAGACGACCATCCTCGCGCCGCTGACCGGGCTCTACACCCTCGACACCGCGGCGGCCGCTCCCACGCCGAACGAGATCGCGCTGCCTCGTGACGAGGGCAACCCGACCATCGAGGGCCAGATCAAGTCGTACATTGCCAACCACACCTGGGCCCCGGGTGGCACGCATGTCGCCTACGTCCGCGTGTTCTACTTCAAGCCCATTACCGGCGACGCCTACCTGTGCAGTGGCGCCAACTGCGGCGGCCAGCAGGGCAACGTCGTCTTCGTGCGGCGCATCGACCCGGCCACGGGGGCCGCGGTGGGCGATGAGGTGAAGTTCGCCGATGAAGCCACCCTCCCGTCTTTCTCTCCGGACGGCCAGTTCCTCGCCTACGTCTCGGGTTCGCAGCTCAAGATCCAGAAGATCGATCCGGCCACGGGGAACCCGGTCGCCGGCTCGCTCATCAGCCACGACTGGCGCAACGAGAACCAGCGCGTGCTGAGCAACCGCGGCGACGATCACCGTCCACGCTGGCAACCCCGCTAGTTCTCCGCTTCCACGCGGTGGGCCAGCTCCGACACCCGTGTCCTGGTGACCCCAGGGCACGGGTGTCGTGTTTTGAAGGACAACCTCCCGGCCCGGGAACTTGCCTCCGGGCTCCGGCCGACGTACGCAGGCGGCCCCTTCGCCGCTTCACGGCCACTCACTCCGGGAGGAAGCTGAAATGAAACGTCATGCCGCGCTGTGTCTGTTGCTTCTGTCGGGTTGCGCGACCGTCTCGGCCTCGCGCTCCCATCAGACCACGTGCATGTCGGGCAATCCGGAGTCCCAGGGGGATGAAGGGGGCCAGCCCGGGCCGGTGCGTCTGGAGACGCCCGCGGGGACCTTCCTCGTTCATCCCAACAACGCCGAGGACTTCGGCAAGCTGCTCGCGGGTGAGCCCACCGAGCATCAGTACTTCTCCGTCACGGATCTGCCCTGAGCGGCGTCCGCCGGTCCGCCCTGGGGAGGGGGAGGCTCAGCGCGACAGGACGATGCGCCGTCCCAGCACCCGCTCCATCTGCGGCGAGGTGACGAGCTTGAGCACCTCGAGGCCATCGCCCGCCGCCGTGTCGTAGGCCGCCGCGATGAGGTCTCCCAGCGTGAGCTTCGCGGCCGTCGCCTTGCGCTGTGCCGTGCGGCGCATCGTCGGCATGACGCGCCGTCCCTGCCGTTGAACCGCGCCGCGCTTCTGGGTCGTCGTCCTGGCCATGCTCCGTCCTCCTTGCTTTGCCCCGTGTTTGATTCCCCGGTGGCCACAAGGTTTCATGCATGCCAGGTGCCAGGCCCTCGGCCGCCTGCCGCCCACGGAATTTCAAGGGTTTGGAGTCAACGGTTGTCTCGTACCGCGGGCGGGATTCCAAAATTCGTTCACCAATCCCATGGGAATGGCTCGTTTCGTCGAGTCTTTTCATCCACACCCCCTGGGTCCGTGGGGTAAGGCGGACCCATGAACGTCCAGGTGCTCTTCCACGACAACTGCTTCGACGGGGCCGCGAGCGCGGCGGTCTTCAGCCGGTTCTACCGGGAGCGCATCCGCGCCGACGCGCGCTTCAGCTACCGGGGGCTGTCCCATCAGGCAGGGGGGGCGGCCATCGATCCGGCGGTGTTCACGGGGGAGGAAAACGCGATCGTGGACTTCCGCTACAGCCAGGATGCCCGGCTCACCTGGTGGTTCGACCACCACGTCTCCGCCTTCCAGCAGCCGGGGGATGAGGCCCACTTCCGAGCCGACACCGGGGGCCGCAAGTTCCATGACGCGCACCGCAAGAGCTGCACCGTCTACCTGGCGGACGTGGCGCGCGAGCGCTTCGGGTGGGACCCCTCGCCCCTGAAGGACTTGCTGCACTGGGCGGAGATCATCGATGGGGCGCAGTTTCCCACGCCCCAGATGGCGGTGGCGCTGGAGGAGCCCGCCCTGCGCATCATGACGGTGCTGGAGGCCACCAAGGACGCGGCGCTCATCCCCCAGGTCATCGAGCGGATGCAGACCGAGTCGCTCGCGGCCATCGCCGCCTCGCCGCTCATCGCCGGGCCGTTCGCGCCGCTGCTCGAGCGTCACCAGCGGAACATCGAACTGGTGCGCGCGCGGGCCCGCTACGAGCGCGGCGTGGTGTCCTTCGATCTCGCGGACGACGGGGTGGACAGCCTCAACAAGTTCATCGCCTACGCCCTCTATCCCGAGGCCCGCTACACGCTGTGGGTGGGGCAGGGGCCCTCGCGCGCCAAGGTGTCGCTCGGCTCCAACCCCTGGCGCCCCGAGTCGCGCACGCACGACCTGGCCGCCATCGCCTCGCGCTACGGCGGCGGAGGGCACCCCGTGGTGTCCGCCATCAGCTTCAAGCCCGCGGAGCTCCCCCGCGCCCGCGCCGCCTTCCAGGAGATCCTCTCCGAGCTGTCCACTTGAGGGAGGGCGGGCGGCCGGGCGTGTGGGCCGCAGACCTCTTCCCGGGGTCCGGGCGATGCCGTAGCCTGCGCGTCCCCATGTCCTGGCGCGGTCCGCTCGCCCTCTGTCTCCTGCTCCTCGGTGCCTGTCAGCGGACGTCCGCTCCGGCGCCCTTGTCCGTGCCCGATGCGGGCGTGGCCGAGGCCCCCACCGCTCCCGCGCCTGCTTCCTCTCTCGCCGAGCCCCTGCTTCCCTGCAAGGCGGACGGGGGAACGCCGCTCGACGCGGCCCTGGGCTACCTCGAGGGCGGCAAGTACGCCGAGGCCCTCTCCTGCGCCGCCCAGGCCTCCGCGCTGGATCCAGACGACGCCACGGCCCACGCGGCGCGGGGCAATGCGCTGGCGTCCCTCGAGCGCACCGCGGAGGCCCAGGTGGCCTATGCGCGCGCGCTGGCGCTCAATCCCGGCCACCTGGACGCCCTGCTCGGCGCGGCCCACCTGTATGCCGTCCAGCTTCCCTCCAGCCGGGAGTTCGACGAGCTGGGGGCGCTCTACGCCGAGCGGGGACTGTCCCAGGTGGACGAGGTGCCGGAGATGCTTCCCCAGTTCGCGCTCGTGGCGGCCATGGCGCTCAATGATCTGGGGCAGGCTGGCGAGGCGCTCCAGCGTGCCCAGCTCGTGCTCGTGCGCGAGCCCCACCAGCCCGAGGCCGCCTACGAGAAGGCCCTGGCCCTCTTCGAGCTGTGCCGCTTCCGCGAGGCGCGCACGGCCTTCACCGGCCTGTTGAATGATCCGGCGCACGGGGCGCACGCTCACTACCACCTCGGGCTGCTGCTGGAGCGCGAGGGCAAGTGGAAGCAGGCGCGCGAGCACTTCGACAAGGCGCGCGTGCTCGCTCCGCGCGACTTCCCCGAGCCGCCCCTGCCCACCGAGGCCGAGTTCCGCGAGGAGGTGGCGCGCACGGTGGCGGCGCTGCCCAAGGACATGCGCGAGGACCTGGCCGGAGTCCCGGTGCGCGCCGAGGAGCTGCCCGCGAACGATGATCTGCTCTCGGGCGAGCCGCCCCTGTCGCCCGCCATCCTCGGCCTCTTTCGCGGCCCTCCCCTGAACGAGCCGTGCGATGGTACGGAAACGCCCTGCCGTTCGGTGGCGCTCTATCGACTCAACCTCGCCCGCGCGGTGCGCACTCGGGAGGAACTACGGGAACAAATCAAGGTGACGCTGCTTCACGAGGTGGGACACCTCCGGGGCGAGGACGACCAGGAACTGGCCGCCCGGGGCCTGGAGTGACGCGCGACATGCCCCGCTCCTCGCTTCCCACGGTGCGCGTGAGCCTCAAGGGGGCCAAGACGCTGCGCCGGGGCTCGCCCTGGGTGTACCGCACCGAGCTGGTGGAGCTGCCCGACACGCAGGACAAGGGCGCGGTGGTGTCCGTGGTGGACCCGCAGGGCAACCCCGTGGGCCAGGCCTTCTACGCCCAGCACTCGCCGCTCGCGCTGCGGCTGCTCACGCGCAAGGGCCCCGCCGAGGAGAAGGTGGACGAGGCCTTCTTTCGCCACCGCCTGGAGCTGGCGCTCGCGCGGCGCGCGCCGCTCAAGGGCCGCGACGGCCTGCGCCTGGTGCACGGCGAGGCGGACCTGTTGCCCGGGCTCTTCGTGGACCGCTATGGCGCGGGCCTGTCGTTGCAGACGCTCTCCGAGGGCATGGACGCGCGCAAGGAGTGGGTGGCGCGCACCCTGGCCGAGCTCACCGGGGCGACGCACGTGGTGTGCCGCGACGACGCTTCCGGCCGGGACTTCGAGGGCCTGCCGCGCGAGTCGCGGCTGCTGCACGGGGAGGGCGAGGCGCGCTTCAGCTACCACGAGGGGGAGAACCTCTTCGAGGTGAACCTGCTCGGGGACATGAAGACGGGGGCCTTCCTGGATCAGGTGGACAACCACCTGCGCGCGGGCCAGCTCGCGCGGGGCGCGGCGTTGGACCTCTTCAGCTACCACGGCGGGTTCGCGCTGGCGCTCAGCCGCTCGTGTGACTCGGTGGTGGCGGTGGAGCAGGACGCGGGGGCCGCCGCGCGTGCCCGGGAGAACGCCGCGCGCAACGGGCGCACCAACGTCACGGTGGAGAACGCCAACGCCTTCGACGTGCTGCGCCGCTACTCGGAATCCAGCCAGCGCTTCGACACGGTGGTGGTGGATCCGCCGGGGCTCGCCAAGCGGCGCGAGGGCCTGGCCACCGCGCTGCGCGCCTACCACGAGCTCAACCTGCGCGCCCTCAAGTGCCTGCGCCCCGAGGGGCTGCTCGTCACCTGCTCGTGCTCGGGCAAGCTCGGGCGCGAGGACTTCGAGGAGATGGTGCTCTCGGCCGCCTCGGATGCGAAGCGGCCGGTGCAGATCCTCGAGCGCCGGGGCGCGGGGTTGGATCACCCGGTGCTCGGGGGCCTCACGGAGACCGAGTACCTCAAGGTGCTCATCCTCCGCGTGCTGTGAGCACCCGCTACAGGCCCATTTCCGCGCGCAGGCGCTTCACCTGCTTGAAGTACTCGGCGCGCGGGAACGGGACGTTGAGGATGTGGAAGTCCTTCTTGGACAGGCCCACGCAGCCGAAGCAGTAGTTGCAGTCGGACAGGTTGCGGCAGAGCACCAGGTAGGCGCTGTTGGTGCAGTTCTCGCTCTGCAGGCAGTAGGCGCAGTGGTGGCACTGCTTGCAGTCCACGCTGTGCGAGCAGTTGTGGCACAGCTCGCACCGGGTGCAGTGCGTGCACTGGTAGCAGCTGTCGCAGTCGCGGCAGAACATGCAGTTGGCGCACCGCTCGCAGCCCTCGCAGGCATAGGAGCCCGGGTTGCCCGGGTCCGCCGCCATCTGTCGGGTGAGCTGCTGGAAATGATCCAGGAACTCGCGCTTGCCCAGCGCGGCCACCGTCTCACGTGCCCGGGACTCCGCGAGCACGTCTGGCACGCCTCCCCGCGACCCATTGTCCTTCACCACGGATGCTCCTTTCCTCGCGCGTCCTCGCCACCGGGGGAGGGGTCCAACCGGGCGAGCCCCCGGAGGTCGATGTCACGCGCCACCCGGCGCACCTCCACGGTGCCCGGAAAACCCCGACTGCTCACCGCCACCACATAGCGGTTGCCCACCAGCAGGCTCGCCTCGGCCAGGGTGCTCGCCGCGTCGTAGCGTACGAAGCCCACCGCCTCCTTGTCCTTCCAGAAGATGGGGGCGGTGGGATCATTCTGCTCCCGATCCCTGGCCTCCTCGGCCGCGGCGAGGATGGCCTGCCCCAGCTTGTCCCCCAGCGAGGTGTCCACGATGCGCACCTTCACCTCGCGCTCCTCTCCGCGCGAGTAGCTGCGCTCGGCCTCGCTGACGGACACGTCGCCGTAGCGCCCCGTGGAGCCCGCGTCCCGGGCGCGGGGCAGTCCCTCCAGCGTCTCGGGCAGGAAGCGCTGCAGGGCCTCGAAGTGGACGCAGGGAAAGGAGGCCGGAGTGTCCGCGGCCTGTCCGTCCGCGACTCCGGGTGTCGGTTTTCCACCGTTGGTGCAGGCGGTGCCCGACACGATCGCGAGCAGCAGCAGGGGGCGGAGGAGAGAATAGTCGCGCACGGGAGAATCAAAGGGTATCCCCGTTCCGCGCGCAATGGACCTCTCGAAGCTCAATGCCCCGCAGCGTGAAGCCGTGGTCACCACCGAGGGCCCCCTCCTGGTGCTCGCCGGAGCGGGTAGCGGGAAGACCCGCGTCATCACCCACCGCATCGTCCACCTGCTCGACAAGCGGCCCAACGGGCTGCTCGCCCGCAACATCCTCGCGGTGACCTTCACCAACAAGGCCGCCACGGAGATGAAGGAGCGTCTGGTCCACATGGCCGGGCCCCGGGCGCAGAACGTGCTCGTCTGCACCTTCCATGCCTTTGGCGCGGAGATGTTGCGCGAGGACATCCACCGGCTGGGCTGGCCCAAGAAGTTCTCCATCGCGGACCAGGGAGACCAGGCGGCCATCATCAAGCGCGCCATGCGCGAGCGGCGCATCGATGATCGCACGTTCGACGCGCGCAAGGTGCTGGGCCTCATCTCCAAGGCGAAGAACGCGGGCAAGGTGCCCGAGCCCCTGGGGGAGGGCCTGGGCGACGACTACGATCTCATCGCCCACATGGTCTACGAGGCGTACCAGCTCGGGCTCAAGGCCCAGGGCTCGGTGGACTTCGATGACTTGCTCATCCTGCCCTCGCGCCTGCTGCGCGAGCACGAGGATTTGCGCAAGAAGTACACCGAGCGCTTCCGCTACATCCTGGTGGACGAGTTCCAGGACACCAACCAGGCGCAGTTGGATCTGCTCAAGCTGCTGGTGAGCGGAGAGACGCGCAACGTGTGCGCGGTGGGCGACGACGACCAGTGCATCTACAGCTGGCGCGGCGCCGAGGTGCGCAACATCCTGAGCTTCGACAAGTACTTCCCGGGCGGCAAGGAAGTGCGGCTCGAGCAGAACTACCGCTCCACGCAGGTGGTGCTGGACGCGGCCAACGCCGTCATCGCGCAGAACCCCGAGCGCAAGGCCAAGCAGATGTGGAGCGAGCGCAAGGGCGGCGCGCGCATCCAGGTGGTGTCGGCGCCCACGGAGGAGGACGAGGCGCGCTACGTGGCGCAGGAGATCTCCAAGCTCGTGGCCGGGGGCATTCCCCCGGACGAGATCGCCGTGCTCTACCGGGTCAACGGCCAGTCGCGGCCCGTCGAGGAGATGCTGCGCGAGAAGGGCCTGCGCTACGAGGTGCTCTCGGGCAGCGAGTTCTTCGATCGGCGCGAGGTGAAGGACGTCGTCGCCTACTTCAAGCTCATCGCCAACCCGCGCGACGAGACGTCGCTCTTGCGCATCATCAACGTGCCGGCGCGGGGCATTGGCGACGTCACCATGGAGCGGTTGGTGGCGCACGCGCGGCGCGACAGCGTGACGCTCTGGGGCGCCATGCAGCGCGCGGAGAGCTACGAGGACCTGCCCGCGGGCGCGGGGGCCAAGGTCACCGAGTTCATCAAGCTCGTCGAGCGCTACCGCGAGAGCTACGAGCACGGCAAGCTCGCCCAGGTGTCGCGCCAGCTCCTGGAGGAGATTGGCTACCGCGACGACGCCAAGTCGCTGACGACCTCGCAGGCGGCGGCGGAGCGCAAGCTGCAGTCCATCGACTTCGTCCTCAACTCGCTCGAGTCCTTCGAGAAGCGCGAGGGCCCCAAGGCGAGCCTCCTCACCTACCTCAACCGGCTGAGCCTCGACACCCGCCAGGAAGAGGAGGAGGTGCCCGGCGCCAACAAGGCCGTCACCCTGATGACCCTCCATGCGTCCAAGGGCCTGGAGTACCGGGTGGTCTTCTTCATCGGCATGGAGGAGGAGCTCATGCCCCACAAGGGCATGCAGGGCGAGGCCCAGAACCTGGAGGAGGAGCGCCGACTCTGCTACGTGGGCATCACCCGGGCCAAGGAGATGCTCTACCTCACGCGCTCCGCCATGCGCGTCAAGCGCGGCAAGGAGGTGCCCCGCACCCCCTCGCGCTTCCTGCAGGACATCCCCGAGTCCCTCGTGGAGGTGGTGGACCTTGACGCACCGCGCAAGGGTCCGCCCACCACCGAGGAGAAGAACTTCTTCGCCAACCTCAAGGAGCGCTTCAAGGCACCTGGGGCGGGCGGGGGAGGGGCCCCTCGGCCGGCGTCTTCGGCGGGGGGCGCGCCGGGAGCGAGCGGCCCGGCTTCGGGAACGGCGCGCGTGGTGCGCTGAAGCGCAGTGCGACCTTGACTTGCCCCCCGCCCCCCTCTAAGACGGTCGGCCTTTCCGGGCCCCCCTGGAAGTACTCAGGGTCGACCCGCGGTTGCTTAGGCTCAGGCGCCCAAGAGGCGCCCACCCAAGTTTTGGAGTGCAAACAATGTCGCAGAGGACCTACAGCGCGAAGCCGGCGGACATCAAGCGCCAGTGGCACGTCATCGACGTGAACGACAAGGTGCTTGGCCGCGCGGCCAGCCAGATCGCTACCCTTCTCAAGGGCAAGCACAAGGCGATGTACACCCCGTCGATCGACACGGGTGACCATGTCATCGTGATCAACGCCGAGAAGGTGAAGGTCACGGGCACGAAGGAGCAGGACAAGATGTACTACCGGCACCCGCGTGCCGGTTTCCCCGGTGCCCTCAAGAGCACCAACCTCGCCAAGCTGCGCGCGCGCCACCCCGAGGACGTCATCATCAACGCCGTGCGCCGCATGCTGCCGCGCAACGCGCTGGGCCGTCAGATGATGACCAAGCTCAAGGTCTACGCCGGCACCACCCACCCGCACGCCGCCCAGCAGCCGGTCGCGCGCGAGGTCGAGGCGTAAGAGCTCCTTCCTTCCACACTTTTCCGCACCTTTAGAGAAGAGACGACATGGCTACCGCCACTGAGAAGGGTTTTTACGGTACGGGCCGCCGCAAGGAGGCCACCGCGCGCGTGTGGATCCGCCCGGGCACCGGCGTTGTGACTGTCAACGGCCGCGACATCAACGTGTACTTCGGCCGCGAGACCTCCAAGATGGTGCTCAACCAGCCCCTGGATGTGCTCGAGCAGAAGGGCAAGATCGACATCGAGGTGAACGTGCGCGGCGGAGGTCTGAGTGGTCAGGCCGGCGCCATCCGTCACGGCCTCGCCCGCGCGCTGTGCAACTACAACCCGGACTTCCGTCCGCCGCTCAAGAAGGCCGGCTTCCTCACGCGTGATGCCCGCGCGGTCGAGCGCAAGAAGTACGGTCAGCCGGGCGCGCGTCGCCGGTTCCAGTTCTCCAAGCGCTAAGCCCTCGGGTTTCGCTGGAGTCCCCACGGCGGAGGTCCTCCTCGGAGGCCTCCGCCGTTGTCTTTGCGGGCCCGTCCGGCCGAGCAGTCGAGCCAGCGGGGCGGGGCTCCTCAAGGACGTGGGCGAGCGTGTAGCATCGGCCACATCCATGGAACTCAACGAAATCCTCCAGATTGCGCTCCGCGGCGGTGCCTCCGACATCCACCTCAAGGCGGGCCTGCCGCCCATGTTCCGTGTCGACGGCTCGTTGATGCCCCTCAAGGACGGCAAGCGCCTGCCGCCCGAGGAGGTCGCGCGCATGGCCTTCGGCATCATGAACGAGTTCCAGAAGGAGAAGTTCAAGCAGAGCAACGAGGTGGACCTGGCGTACGGAGTTCCGGGCCTCGGGCGCTTCCGCGTGAACGTCTTCCAGCAGCGCGGCACCGTGGGCGCCGTGTTGCGCGTCATCCCCTTCAAGGTGATGACCATCAAGGATCTGCTCCTGCCGCCCATCCTGGAGAAGATCTGCCTGGAGGAGCGCGGGCTGATTCTCGTCACCGGCACCACGGGCTCGGGCAAGAGCACCACGCTCGCGGGGATGATCGATCACATCAACGCGACCGAGACGAACCACATCATGACGATCGAGGATCCGATCGAGTTCCTCATCCGCGACAAGCGCTCCATCGTGAACCAGCGCGAGGTGGGCGTGGACACCATGTCCTTCGCCCAGGCGCTCAAGAGCGCGCTGCGCCAGGATCCGGACGTCATCCTCGTGGGCGAGATGCGTGACCACGAGACGATTGAAACGGCGCTCTCGGCGGCGGAGACGGGCCACCTGGTGATGTCCACGCTGCACACGCTGGACGCCACGGAGACCATCAACCGCATCGTGTCGGCCTTCCCGCCCTACCAGCAGAAGCAGGTGCGCATCCAGCTCGCGAGCGTGCTCAAGGCGGTGGTGAGCCAGCGTCTGGTGCCACGCGCGGACGGCAAGGGCCGCGTGGCCGCGGTGGAGGTGCTGCGCTGCACCGCGCGCGTGAAGGAGATGATCGAGGACAAGGACCGCACCAAGGAGATCTCCGACGCCATCTCCCAGGGCACGGACAGCTACGGGATGCAGACCTTCGATCAGTCGCTCATGTCGCTGGTGAAGCAGGGGCTCGTCACCTACGAGGAGGCCCACCGCCAGGCGACCAACCCGGATGACTTCGCGCTGCGCTTCTCCGGCATCAGCGCCACCTCGGACTCGAAGTGGGACAACTTCGAGGGCGGCGGCGCGCGTGCGGTGCCGGGCACGGCGGGCTTCGGCCAGAACACCCAACCGGCTCCGGCTCCGGCCGCCACGCCATCCCGGGCCACGCCCGCCTCGCGCGCGGGAGTTCCCGCCGTCCAGGGCACCCCGCAGCGCGCGTCGGCTCCCTCCGCGGCCTCCCGGACGTCGATTCCCACCGTCCAGGGCACGCCCGCCCGGCCCGCTCCGGCGCCCGCGCCCGCGCCCGCTCCCGCGGCCCCGGCGGCGGACGACGACTTCCAGATCGAGCGCTTCTGACGCGCCGCCGGGGACGGGGGGCCGGCGTGTGCGTCAGGCCTCCTCGTCGCCGAGCTGGGCCCGGAGCCGGGACAGGCGCTGGGGGCCGACGAGCCCCTCGCGCGCGAGCACCTGCAGGAACTCCACGATGGCGCGCAGGCCCGCTTCCATCTCGGCCTCGGGCTTGCCCTCGATCTCCGCCTCGTAGAGCGCCTCGATGTGCTCGGGGTTGATGGGGGTGGGGCCCTCGTCCCACGCTCCGTTGATGAGCGCCCGGGCCATGCGCGCCCGGACGTCGCGCTCCGCCTCGTCACGCGCCGAGCGCTCGAAGCCGATGATGAGCGCATCCACCTGCTCCCGGGTGAGCGCGGCCAGGGCGGGCACCTCGCCGAGCGTCTCCTGGACGTAGGTGCTGTCGAACAGCTCCACCTCCTGCTCGTAGCCGAAGGCTTCCTCCATGAGGATGGAGGCGAGGAAGGCGTCCGTCTCGGTGTCGTTCGCGCCCTCGGCCTTGAGGGACTCGCGAGCCCGGGCGGTGGCGGCGGAGAGGGCGGGGTCCTCGGCGATGGCGCGCGTGGCGGCATAGGCGGCGAGGAAGACGACGGCGGCCTCGGCATCCGAGGACAGGTGGCGCCGGCCCGAGGTGCCCAGCAGCGTGGCGCGTTGCTCGGGGTGGTCGGCGGCGGTCAGGGCGAACAGCCGCTCCTCGGGTCCGAGCGGGGCGCCGTCCTTCTCTTTCTGGAGCGTCTCGCGGGCGGCTTCGGGGCTGAGGTAGCGGGCGATGAGGGGGTGCATGCCGCGCCTGTTAGCACATGCTAGAGAAGCATCGATGGACTCCGAGGACGCCACGGACGCGGAAGTCGGACGCGCGACGGACGCCTGCCTGCGGCTGCTCAAGGCGCGCGCGCGCAGTCGGCAGGAGCTGCTCGCGGCGCTCGAGCGCAAGGGGTACGCCGA
This sequence comes from Cystobacter fuscus DSM 2262, assembly GCF_000335475.2. Lineage (NCBI taxonomy): Bacteria > Pseudomonadati > Myxococcota > Myxococcia > Myxococcales > Archangiaceae > Cystobacter > Cystobacter fuscus. The sequence continues at coordinate 88,033 of NZ_ANAH02000020.1, forward strand.
GGCGGTGCGTGAGCGGGCGCTCGCCCGGGTGGAGGGCTGGGGTTATCTGAATGACGAGCGCTTCGCCCGGGACCAGGCCGAGCGGCTGCTGGGTGGGGGAAGGTACGGCCCCGAGGAAGTGCGGCGGCGGCTGGAGGCCCACGGCGTGAGCCCGGAGGCGGCGAGCACGGCGGTGGCCACGGCCCGCGGAACGCTGGAGTTCGACGCGGAACACGCCGCGCGCCAGGTGCTGGAGAAGCGGGGGCTCGCGGGCCGGGAGCTGGATGCCCGGGAGAAGGCCCGGGCGGGCCGCCTCCTGTTCAGCCGGGGTTTCTCCGAGGACATCATCCAGCGGCTGCTCGGTGACGCGATGCTGGAACCTTCGGGGCCGGACGACTAGCTTGTCCCCCTCCATGCGTCTTTTTCGAGCCGTCTGTCTGTCCGCCGTCCTGAGCACCGTCCCGGGTTGCGCCGCCCTCTCCACCGGCCAGGTGGGAGAGCCCGACTACGCCGCGGTCGCCGAGTCCAACCTCCGCCTGGGCGACGAGTCCCTCGAGCGCAAGGACTTCCTCCAGGCCGAGAAGTACTACGAGCATGTGCGCACCAAGTTCCCCTACCTCGAGGTGGCCAACGAGGCGGAGCTGAGGCTGGCGGATCTCGACTTCGCCCAGGAGCGCTACGCCGAGGCGCGCGAGAAGTTCCAGACCTTCATCAAGCTGCATCCCACCCACCCCAAGGTGGACTACGCCGCGTACCGCACGGCGCGCACCCACTTCGAGGACGCTCCCTCGGAGTTCTTCCTCGTGCCTCCGGGGGCGGAGAAGGATCAGACCGAGGTCCAGGCGGCGTTCTCCTCGCTCAGCGCGTTCATCCGCCAGTTTCCGAACTCGCAGTACGTGGCGCCGGCGAAGGAGGCGCTCGACACGACGCGCCTGCGGCTGGCCCGGCACGAGCTGTACGTGGCGTCCTTCTACGCGCGGCGCGAGCGGTGGAACGCGGTGGTGCAGCGGTTGGAGACCTTGCTGAAGAACTACCCGGGCACGCCGCTGGATGAGCGGGCCCTGTTCGATCTGCACGCGGCCTATGTGCGGCTGACGAATGCCGCCGAGGCCCAGCGCACCCTGCAGCGGGTCATCGAGATGCTCCCGGGGACGCCCGCCGCCGAGCGCGCCCGGAGGATGCTGGGCTCGTGAGGAGCACGGAGGACTGGAGCCGGGCGGGCGGAGTGATCATCGCCCTGCTGGCCGCGGGGGTCTCGGCCCTGGTGTTGATGCCGCGCATGCTGGGGCTGGCGACCGGGCCGGAGGTGGAGGTCATCACCTGGCTCAAGCGCACCGAGAGTGACGGCCTGACGCTGCGCGTGCCCGGGGTGGCCGAGCCCCTCCACAGCCAGGTGCACCACTTCGCGCGCATCACGGTGGACGTGGCGCCGGGAGGCGAGCGCGCCGTGGCCTGGGCAACGCTGGACTTCAAGGGACGGCTGGGTCGCACCGAGGTCAGCTCGCTGGGCGTGGAGCGGGTGCCCTTCGTGCGCCGCTCGCGGGAGTGGGTGCCGGAGAACCTGGCCGCGCCCCGGCTCGCGGCGGTGGTGGGCGTGTTGGAGGCGCGGCGCAGGGCCCTGGAAGCGGGCGAGCCCGAGGCGCTGCGCTCCCTGCTCGTGCCCGGTGCTCCGGTGGACGTGGGGGGAGGGGAGGAGTTGGAGCGCGTTCTGAGCCTGAGCAAGCGCCGCTACCGGGTGGAGGCCTGGTACGTGCGACTGGAGCGCGACGACGCGCTGGCCAGCGAGCTGTGGCGCCTGGAGGGCGACCTTCCCTCCCAGCCCGTGGATGACAAGGGGCAGCGCCAGCTCTCTTTGATTCGGCGTGAGGAGGAATTCTTTTTTTCGCCCGGTCTCATGTAGGCTAGGCGCCGTTTCTCACCGGGCTCTCGGGATTGGGCGGGTGGCTGGACGGGAGAGGGCCATGGCAGCACTACTCACCATCGAGGTCGCAGCTCCGTGAGCACTCCGACTCCGGGAAAGACGTACGCGCTCAAGTTCATCTCCGGCAAGTACCAGGGTGGCGAGTTCCCGCTGAAGGCCGGGAAGCAGATCGTCATCGGCCGCTCCAGCGAGCTGGACATGGTGCTCGTCGAGGACATGGTGTCGCGCAAGCACGCGCGCATCACGGTGAACGGCGCGGGGCAGATCTCCATCGAGGACCTGGGCTCGACCAACGGCACGTTCGTCAATGGCGAGAAGGTGAAGCAGTCGACGCTCAAGGAGGGGGACCGCATCCTCATCGGCACCTCCATCCTCAAGCTCATCCACCAGGGCGTGGGCGCGAGCGAGGTCGACGACGCCGTGGCCAAGCAGCGGCTCGAGGAGGTCGCGGTGCAGGCGGCGCGCACCTCGACGAAGGCCTCGTCCATGACGGGGAAGATCGAGGAGATTCCGCTGCCCGACCTGCTCCAGCTCTTCCACACGTCGAAGAAGAACGGCGTGCTGGTGGTGGGCAGCCAGCAGCAGGGGAAGATCTACCTGCGCCAGGGCCGCGTGTACTACGCCGTCATCGACGAGAACCACAACCTGGGTCCGCAGAAGAGCTTCAACCGCATCATCACCTGGGAGCAGGGCGACTTCGAACTGCGGCCGGCGGACCCGCAGGAGTTCATGGTGGAGATGGACTCGTCCACCGAGGCGCTGCTGATGGACGCGCTGCGGCAGTTGGACGAGTACAAGCGCATCCAGAAGGATCTGCCCGCCATGGGGGCCCGGCTGACCCTGGCCGCGCCCATGACGGCGCCCTTGCGCGAGCTGACGCCGGAGCTCTTGGACGTGCTGCAACTGGTGCACAACCACGGCTCGCTCGCCGAGGTGCTCAACCACGCGCAGCAGGACGACGTGGTGGCGGCCGAGACGGTGTTGCAACTCATCAAGCGCGAGTACGTGCGCGCGAGCTGACGGGAGTCCGTGTGTCCGAGGAGCAGAAGCCGCGCCGGTTGACGGAGCTGTCCCACTGCGCGGGGTGCGCGGCCAAGCTGCCGGCGGCGGACCTGTCGCGGGTGCTGGGCAAGTTGAAGCCCACGAAGGATTCGAAGGCGCTGGTGGGCTTCAACACCCACGACGATGCGGCCGTGTACCGGATGGCGCCGGGCCTGGCGCTCGTGAGCACGGTGGACTTCTTCCCCCCGGTGGTGGACGACCCGTACGACTTCGGGGCCATCGCCGCGGCGAACGCCCTGTCGGACATCTACGCCATGGGGGGCAAGCCCCTGTTCGCCCTCAACCTGGTGGGCTTTCCCGAGGACAGGCCCCTGGAGGAGCTGTCGCGCATCCTCGCGGGCGGCCAGGCCAAGGCGGACGAGGCGGGCATCCCCATCCTGGGCGGGCACTCCATCAAGGATCCCGAGCCCAAGTACGGCCTCGCGGTGACGGGCAGCGTGCACCCGAAGAAGGTGTTGACCAACGCCGGGGCGAAGCCCGGGGACGTGCTGCTGCTCACCAAGCCCCTGGGCACGGGCATCGCCACCACGGCGATCAAGCGGGGGCTGGCCTCCGCGGAGCTCACCCAGCGCGTGGTGGCGCAGATGTCCACGCTCAACCGCAAGCCGGGCGAGGTGTTCGCCTCGGGCAAGTTCAAGGTGAATGCCCTCACGGACGTGACGGGCTTCGGCCTCCTGGGCCACCTCCTGGAGATGATGACGGGCGCCAAGACCCGGGGCTTCCTGGACCTGGAGCGCATCCCCATCCTCGCGGAGGTGCCCGCGCTGGCGCAGCAGGGCGTGGTGCCCGGGGGCACGAAGTCCAACCTCGCCCACGTGGGCAAGAAGGTGCGCTTCCCCAAGGGCTTGCCCCAGGACATCCAGTGGGTGCTCGCCGACGCGCAGACCAACGGCGGCCTGCTGGCCTCGGTTCCCGCGCGGGACGCGGCCAAGGCCTTCCGGGCGCTGGAGCGGGCGGGAGTGGACGTGGCCCTCATCGGAGAGGTGGGCGAGGGCCGCCCCGGCATCGAGGTCGTCGGCTAGGAGCGAGCAAGCAGGAGTCCGGGGGCGGATTCGCCGCGGTGCGCCGACTCGGGTAGCATCCCGCGCCGGCATGACGTCCCGTCTCCGCGTCCTCGTCCCTTGCCTCGCGTTCCTCCTCGCTCCCGTGGCCTCGCTCGCGGCCGAGCGTCCCACGCGCATCGTGGTGGATCCGGGCCACGGGGGCGCCCAGGACGGGGCGACCAGTCCCTCGGGCGTGCTCGAGAAGGACATCGCCCTGCAGATCGCCCAGCGCGTGCGCGAGCACCTGGAGAAGGAGCTCGGCGCGCAGGTGTTGATGACGCGCGACGAGGACGTGTCGCTGCCCCTGCTCGAGCGGGTGGAGTTCGCCAACAAGCAGCGGCCGGACCTCTTCCTGTCCATCCACTGTAATGCCATGCCCACCAAGCGCACCCGCGCGCGCGTGCAGGGGCTGGAGACGTACTTCCTCTCGGCCAGCGCCTCCAACGCCACCGCGCGCGCGGCCGCGGACCGGGAGAACGCCGAGGCCCCCTCGACACGCGCCTCGCGGGGGGACTCCACGCTCGCCTTCATCCTGGATGATCTCGCGCGCACCGAGACGCACCAGGACTCCTCGCGCCTGGCCTACGCCATCCACCCGAAGCTCATCGCGGCCTCGGGGGGCTCGGACCGGGGCGTGTTGCAGGCGCCCTTCTACGTCCTCAATGGCGTGGAGGCGCCCGCCGTCCTCATCGAGGTGGGCTACCTGTCGCACCCCGAGGAGGGCGGCCGCCTGGCGCGCGCCGACTACCAGGAGAAGCTCGCCATCGCCATCACCGGGGGGGTGAAGGCCTTCCTCGCCGAGGTGCGCAAGCGCGACGCTCCCCGCTCCCCCGCGGTGGCCGCTCCCGCCACGCCCTGAACCGGGGCGGCCGTTCCTCCCGGACAAGCGGGCCGGGCGTCTGCTAGAGAGCGGCGCCGTCCCCCCGTTGCGAGGAGTCTCCCCATGCGGTCCTTCAACCGAGGCGCGTTGGACTTGCGCCCCGTCACCCTCACCCCTGGCATCACCCTGCACGCCGAGGGCTCGACCCAGGTGGAGTTCGGCCACACGCGCGTGCTCGTCACGTGCTCGGTGGAGGACCGGGTGCCGCCGCACCTGATGGGCAAGGGCTCCGGCTGGGTGACGGCCGAGTACGGCATGCTGCCGCGCTCCACGCACACCCGCAGCCCGCGCGAGGCAGCCAAGGGCAAGCAGACCGGACGCACGCTGGAGATCCAGCGGCTCATCGGCCGCGCCCTGCGTGCCGCGGTGGACCTGCCGGGCCTGGGCGTGCGCACCTTCACCCTGGACTGCGACGTGCTCCAGGCGGACGGTGGCACCCGCACCGCCGCCATCACCGGCGCCTACGTGGCCCTGGCGCTCGCCCTGCGCAAGCTGCACAAGAGTGGGGTGATGAAGACCATGCCCAAGCTCTTGCCCCTGGCCGCGGTGTCCGTGGGCGTGGTCAACGGCGAGGTGCGCGTGGACCTGGACTACGAGGAGGACTCCTCGGCCGACGTGGACCTGAACCTGGTGGCCACCGGGGACGGCCGCATCGTCGAGGTGCAGGGCACCGCCGAGCACAAGATGTTCGACCGCAAGACGCTGGACGTCATGCTGGACGCGGGACTGGCCGCCATCCGCCAGCTCACCGAGGCGCAGGCGAAGGTCCTGGGAGTCTGAGCGCATGAAGCCCCGTCTGCTCTTCGCCACCACCAATCAGGGCAAGCTGCGCGAGCTGCGCGGCCTCGTGGGAGACGCCGTGGAGGTGGTCTCCCTCGAGGATCTGCCCCCCATCCCCGAGCCCGTGGAGGATGGCGCCACGTTCGAGGAGAACGCCCGGAAGAAGGCCCGTGCCTACGCGGAGGCCAGCGGGCTGCCCGTCCTGGCGGATGACTCGGGGCTGTGCGTGGACGCCCTGGGCGGCCGCCCCGGGGTGCACTCGGCGCGCTATGCCGAGGGGGATGATCGCGCGCGCTACGAGAAGCTGCTCGTGGAGCTGTCGGGAGTTCCCGACGAGCGGCGCACCGCGGCCTTCGTCTGCGCGCTGTGCCTGGCGCTTCCCGGCTCGGAGACGACCTTCGTGGAGGTGGGCCGCTGCGAGGGCCGGATCGGCCACGCGCCGCGAGGCTCGCACGGCTTCGGGTATGATCCGGTCTTCGAGCTGCCGGGGGGGCGGGCCCTGGCGGAGCTGACGTCGGAGGAGAAGGCCTCGGTGTCACACCGGGGCGCGGCCTTCTCGAAGATGAAGTCCCGCCTGCTGGCACTGGCTGGAGGCGGAATCGTCGGAAGGTGAGCAGGCGTCAGGAACGTTCTCCTTGCGCGTCTGGTGCGGATGCAGCAAGAATGGCCGCCTTTATCGGGGCGTAGCGCAGCCTGGTAGCGCACCTGCCTTGGGCGCAGGGGGTCGGAGGTTCGAATCCTCTCGCCCCGATATCGTTGGGAAACACGGCCTGAGTGCCAGTAGCTCAGCTGGATAGAGCATCGGCCTTCTAAGCCGAGGGTCGTGGGTTCGAGTCCCGCCTGGCGCGAGTCCATTGAGGGGCTGGAGTCGTGGGGACGCTCCCCGTCGATTCCAGCCCCTTGTTTTTCAGGCCCGGGGCGGCGCTTCACAGCATGTCGCGCAACTGCCTGGCGAGTTCGCGGACATGCGGCTCGGCCATCATTGAATAGTGGTCGCCCGGAACGCGGCGCAGCTCCAGCTCCGAGGGGACCACCGTGTTCCAGCCGCCCAGGGGGGGACGGTTGCTCGCCGGCTCGTCCGGCCGGAAGAGCACCACTCGATCCACGGGAAGCGTTTGAGGCACATAGTGCCGCAGTGCCTGCTCGTGGGCCCGGAAGGTCCGTAGCAAGGCGTCCAGCATCTCCCTGCCCACGTCGGGTGGCAGCAAGCCCAGGCCGTGCGCTCGTTCCAGCAGCAGCGCGCGTCGCTCCTCGAGGTCGCGTCGTGCCAGCTCCTCGGGGGAGAAAAGCGGGTGGGGGTGCCCGATGGCGCGTGCCATGTCGTGCGCGAACAGCTCGAGCAGCGCCAGCTCGTCCAGGGGCGCGTTCGCCTCTTGTGGCTCGAGCATCGGGGACCAGCTGTCCAGCAGTGCCAGCAACTCGACCCTGGCGCCGCTTCGCGTGAGCTGCCGGGCCATCTCGAAGGCCACCACGCCGCCCATGGACCAGCCGGCGAGCCGGTAGGGCCCTTCGGGCTGCACCTGCCGCACCGCCTGGAGGTAGTCGGCGGCCATGGCTTCCAGAGAAGGGTAGACCGGACGGGTGCCATCGAGGCTCGGCGCCTCCAGGCCGTAGACGGGTTGGTCCACGTCCAGATGGCGCACGAGCGTGCCATAGCCCAGGACGCTCCCCCCGATGGGGTGGACACAGAAGAGCGGTGGCCGGGACCCCTCGGTCCGGAGGGGGACGAGGGGGGAGTTGCCGTCGCGGCCGATGCGCTCCTGGCGCAGCAGCGTGGCGAGCTGTTCGATGGTGGGATGGGTGAAGAGGGACGCCACCGGGAGGCGGCGGCCCAGCTGGCGTTCGATTCGCGTCATCAATCCCAGCGCGAGCAGTGAGTGGCCGCCGAGCTCGAAGAAATTCTGGGTGACTCCCACGTTGGGGACATGCAGCGCCTCCCGCCAGAGCTCCGAGAGCATCAGCTCCAGCCGATCTCTCGGGGGGACGACGGGCCCGGTGACGGGAACTTCGGGTGCGGGGAGCGCGCGCCGGTCCACCTTGCCGTTCGGGGTGAGCGGCAGCGTGGGCAGCGGCACGAAGGCGGAGGGCACCATGTAGTCGGGCAATTGCCGGTGCAGGTATTGCCGCAGGTTTTCTCGATTGGACGGGGCTTCATGCGCGGCCGTGGCGACGTAGGCCACCAACCGCTTGTCTCCGGGCGGCTCCTCCCGGACGAGCACCACGGCATCCCGCACTTCCGGATGACGGCGCAGCACGGCTTCCACCTCACCGGGTTCGATGCGAAAGCCGCGCAACTTCACCTGGAAGTCGATGCGGCCCAGGTATTCCAAGGTCCCATCGGCCCGCCAGCGCACGCGATCTCCCGTCCGATACAGGCGACCCGGTCCCCAGGGATTTCCCAGGAACCGCGCCGCCGTCAGCTCCGGCCGGTTCCAATACCCGCGACCGACGCCTTCTCCTCCAATCCAGAGCTCGCCCGCCACCCCCATGGGCACGAGCTCCCCGGCCGTGTCCACCACGTAGGCCGTCGTGTTGGCGATGGGTCGCCCGATGGAAACGCTCTCTCCCACCTGCTCGGGGCGCTCCATCCGGTGGCAGCACGCGAACGTCGTCGTCTCCGTTGGCCCATAGCCATTGATGAGCCGCCGTCCCCCCCGCTCCAGGAAACGCCGCACGTGCCACGGCGACAGCACGTCTCCTCCCGCGAGTACCTGTCGGACGCGTGCCAGTCCGTCCACGTCTTCCTGGACGAATTGATGGAAGAGGCCCGCGGTCAGCCAGAGCGTCGTCACCCCGTGTTGCTCCAGGAGCTCGCTGAGCCGCCGCAACGAGCCCTCCTTCGGTGGCGGCAACACCAGTCTTCCTCCGTTCAGCAGACATCCCCAGATCTCGAAGGTCGACGCATCGAATGAACTCGGCGCGAGCTGGAGGAACACCTCGTCAGGACCCAGGTGGACGTAATTCGCACCGCGCACGAGACGATTCACGTTTCGATGCTCGATCGCGACTCCCTTTGGCTCGCCCGTCGAACCGGACGTGTACATCACGTAGACGAGATTCTCCGCGCGCGCGCCGCTCACGGGGTTGGCCGTGGCGGATGACTCCCCGAGCCAGGAGCCAGGCTCCAACACTTCTCCCAGACGCTCCGCCACGGGGCGGTGCGCCCGCGACGCCACCACCACCTGGAGGCCCACGTCCCGCGTCATGAAGGAGAGCCGTTCGGCTGGAAGGCGCGGATCCAACGGGACATAGGCACCACCCGCCTTCAGGATGCCAAGCATCGCCACGAGCATCTCCGGCGAGCGCTCGACGCACAGCCCGACGCGAGACTCGGGCGCCACTCCCCGCTCGCGCAGCGCATGCGCCACGCGGTTGGCTCGGAGGTTCAGCTCGCGATAGGTGAGTGATTCTCCCTCGGCCTCGACCGCGATGGCCTCTGGATGGAGCTCCGCCTGCTCCTCGAACAACTCGTGGACACAGCGCTCGCGCGGAAAATCGGAGGCCGTCCGGTTCCACTCCTCGAGCAGTTGCCTGCGCTCGCCCTCGCCGAGCAGCCTCAGCTCGCGGCACCGGGCTCCGCCCCCTGTCTTGCGAAGACCTTCCAGGAGCGTGGCGTAGCAGCGGCCCATGCGCTCCACCGTGGCGGCGTCGAACAGTTCGGTGCTGTACTCGAACATCGCCTCCAGGCCGTCCGCTCTCTCCCTCACCTGCAGCATGAGGTCGAACTTCGCCGTGCCGCCGTGCACCTCGCGGGGTGTCGCCGTCAACCCCTCGAGCCGGACCCCCTCCGTCCATGCGTTCTGTACGGTGAACATCACCTGGAAGAGCGGCGTGAGCCCTGGCTCCCTGCGCGGTGCCAGCCGTTCGACGAGCATGTCGAAGGGCACGTCTTGATTCGCATAGGCGTTGAGCGTCGTCTCCGTGACCCGTGCCAGGAACTGCGCGAAGGACGGGTTGCCGCTCGAGTCGGCACGAAGGACGAGCGTGTTGACGAAGAACCCGATCAACCCCTCCAGCTCGCGCCGCATCCGGCCCGCGATGGGGGTCCCCACGGCGATGTCCTCCTGCCCCGTCAGACGCGAGAGCAACAGCTGGAACGCCGCGAGCAGCACCATGAACAGCGTGGCCCCTTCCCGGTGGGCCAGCTCCCTCAGTCCCGTGGCGATCTCCAGCGGAATCCATACGACGTGCTCGGCCCCTTTGTGGCTGGGCTTCGCGGGTCTGGGACGATCCAGGGGAAGCCGCAGGGCCGGGGGCATGTCGGCGAGCTGCTTCCTCCAATAGGCGAGCTGCTCTTCCAGGAGGGGTCCCGAGAGCATCTGCCGTTGCCACAGGGCATGGTCGGCGTACTGGATGGGGAGCTCCGGTAACGTCGGCGGCCCTCCTCGCCGGAGTCCCTCGTAGTTCGTGGCGAACTCGCTCATCATCACGCCCGTGGACCACCCATCACTGATGATGTGATGCATGGTGACGAGCAGGAGGTGCTCGGCGTCCGAGCATTTGACGAGCGTCGTTCGGAGCAGGGGGCCGCGTTCGAGCTCGAACGGCCGGCTGGCTTCCTCTTGTTCCAGCCGCCGTGCCTCCGTGTCGCGCGTGTGCGCTGGCCGTCCCGAGAGATCGATCACCGGCATCGACCACCGCATGGGGGCATGGATGCGCTGGAAGGGCTCTCCGTCCCGTTGCTCGAACGTGGTGCGCAGGACTTCATGCCGGTGGACGATGAGCTCGAACGAGCGCCGCAGGATCTCGGTGTCCAGTGCTCCTTCCAGCCGCAGCGCGAAGGGCATGTTGTAGGCGGCGCTGTTCGGCTCGAGCCTGTCCATGAACCACAGCCGCCGTTGCGCATACGACACGGGGATGGGCTGGGAGCGTGGGCTGCGTGGAATGGCCATGGCCAGTGGCGTCTGCTTCACGGCGACCTCGAGGTGGGCGTGAACTCGAGCCGCGTGAGCTCGAGCGCGGGGTCCGCTTGGATGTCTGCCTCCTCGAAAAGCACGGGACGCAAGTGCTTGTCTCGGAAGAGGAGCGTCTGGTCGGAGAAACGCGGGGAGAGGGGATCGGTTGTCTGGGAGTAGGTGAGGAGCGCGGAGGCGCGGGGGCCCGCCTCGGTGAACTCCATGACCATGAGGAAGCTCGAGCCATTGTTGACGGGATACCCTTCCGTCGTGAGTCCCGTGCTCGCCGAGAGCACCTGTTGACGCTCCGTGCGCGGCAACAAGGTTGAATTCGCGCTGGTATACCCGACGACGTTGGCGACCCCTTCGAGATCTCCCAGGCCTCCATGAATCGGGATCACCCGCTCGCCCTTGCGCGTGAATTGCACGTCGCCCAACCGCGCGTCCACGCGAATGCCGGCGCGCGTGAGCTGGACGACGGCCGCCCCGAGCTTCTCGAGGAGGGGATCCGGGCCCGAGGCGGGGGCTGGAGCGAGTCCGGACGGTGTCGACAACGGCTGGTCGGGCGCGAAGGGCTGCGCGAAGAGTGCTCCCTTGTCCACGAGCTCCTGCCGGCTGAATTGGCCGAGGAACTCGCGCCAGACAACAGCTCCCGTGCGATCGAGCTCCATTCGGCCATCCCATGCCGCGAGCGCCTGGCACGCGTCCGCGATGCGCACGGGCTCTCCCTGGAGGTCCACCGTGTCCACCCCCTGGCAGCGGCTCACGACCGGGGCGAGGAGCTGCTCCGCCAGCCAGGCGCGATTGCTCAGGATGGCGTGCTCGAGCTCGGACCGCGTGAATCGGCCATCGGCGCCGGCCGGGGAGGCTTTGCCTTGCTCGGTGAGAAGGGTGAGGTTCATGTGGGCCCGGGGACTGAGCCGCCCCTGCGCCGTGGCATAGACCTCGTAGGGAAAGGGAATGTTCCGCAGCGGCTCGGCTGGGTTGGAGTAGATCGGCGAGTCGTTCGCGTTCATCACGAAGTCCGTGCGGACCAGATGCGGCGCATTCTCCACCGGCATCAATCCCCGGGTCGTGTCCTCCAGCCCCACCCACTCGTCGCGTGACGTGCTTCCGTCAAGCAAGAGGATGTGCTGAGCCTCGAAGAACCGGGTATCCGCGTCCCGCTCGAGTGAAAGACGGTAGGCCGCGATGGTCTCGGCGCTCAGCTGAGGCACCCGGGACGCGTCTTCATACCGGGTCCGTCCATCCGCGCTCGCCGCGAGGGTGTTGACCCAGGGGATACCACGCACCTCGGCCTGCGCGGCGGAGAGCTCGTCGAGCCCGCCGGCCTCGTTCATTCTCAGCCATTGCTCCGCGAAGTAATGATTGCCTTCATTGGCGTCGCGGATGGTGTAGGCGAGCCTGCTGGTCCACTCCGCGCCGGGGCCGTTGAGCATGGGGCCATGGTGGCTGCGCCAGAACGTGCGCTTGACCTGGCGGAAGGTTCCGTCGGCCTCGCGCACGCGGATGGTGTGCTCCTCCCGCGTCATCTTCCGCGTCCGGCCGTCATATTCGTAGGAGGTGGGATCCCCCTCCGGCAACGTCAGCCTGTACACCACGAAATGGCTCGAGGAGGTCACCGTGTGGGTCCATGCGACGTCGCGGTTGAACCCGATGTTGATCACCGGCATCCCGAGAAGGGAGCCGCCATACACATCCAGTTTTCCTGGAAGGGTGAGATGGCTTTCGTAGAAGCGGAGCGCACCCTCCCACGGGAAATGCGGGTTGGCGACCAGCATGCCTCCGCCCCCGGATGTCCGCTCACGACCGAGCGCCCAGCCGTTGCTCCCCAGCTCGAAGTCACGCGGCCTGGGCAGGGGAGGCCCTCCTGGCGGAAGGCTCGAGACCGCCACGCTCGCCAGGGGCGGCTGGGCATTCGCGACGTAGCCCAGGAGCGGCGCGAGGCTGTCGAGAAGCGAGAGGTCGAGGTGGTACGCGAGGAGATCTACCCCCCGAATGGGCTTCACCCAGCTGGCGCCGGTGCAGGGCGCCGGCAGGTTTTCCGCCGGTGTGTTTTCAAGATAGTGGTTGTACCCATCGGCGAACCCTTCCACCAGCTCCTTCATCGCGGGCGACTGCTGATCATACGCGGCCTGGGCGCGTGCCAGCAGTCCCAGCCCCAGGTAGGTGAGATCGCTGTCGATGTTGGCCTCGCCCGCTCCGGGACCGAAATAGCTGGCACGCTCGCCGCGAACCTTGAGGATCTGATCGGCGAGCGTGCACACCGCGTCCTGCGCCTGGGCGTAACCGAGCCCGGCTCCCACTCCCCGATAATCCTCCGCCGTGATGTGGGGAATTCCGTACGAGGTTCGTCGAATCGTGGCCTTGATCCCCGCGGGCTGCTCGTCACCGCCTTCGCAGGCGGAGAGCATGGCCAGTCCGAGGACAACGAGGAAATGGAAGCAAGGAGAACGCATGGTCATCCGGTGGGAGTGCTCGTGGAGCCGTTACTTCTCGAGGAACTCCGACAGGGTACGGATCGTCGGGTGTTTGAACAGGTCGGTGATGGCGATGTTCTTCCCGACAACATCTCGCAGGCGGTTGAACACGCGGATGATGGAGAGGGAGTCTCCGCCGACCTTGAAGAAGTTGTCGTCGAGGCTGGCCGCCTGCACCCCGATGGTCTCCTTCCAGAGAGTGGCGATGGTGCGTTGCAGGTCGCTCCAATCGGAGGTGGCGGTGTTCGCGTTCTCCTCGCGGGGCTCTTCCTGCGCGGGCAAGGCCTTGCGATCCACCTTGCCGTTGGGCAGCCGCGGGAGCTGCTCGAGGAGCACGAACGCGGACGGGACGGAGAATCCAGGGAGGTGCTCGAGGGCGAAGTCCCGCAGCTCGGAGGCGGACGCGTTGCGCGCGCGGTCGACCGCGAGGTACGCCACCAACCGTTTGTTGCCCTGGCCGTCGTCGCGGGTGATGACCACGGCTTCCAGGACGGCGGGGTGCTGCTGCAACAACGCCTCGATTTCGCCGGGTTCGATGCGGTAGCCGCGAATCTTGACCTGCTCGTCGATGCGACCCATGAACTCGATCAGGCCGTCTGGCGAGTAGCGTGCCAGGTCACCCGTCTTGTAGAGCCGATCACCCATCCGCCCGCTGAACGGATTGGGAATGAAGCGGGCCTCCGTGAGCTCGCGGCGGTGGAGATACCCGTGGGTGACACCCTCTCCGCCCACGTGGAGCTCGCCGGGCACGCCCACGGGAACGGGTTGCTGGTGGGCGTCGAGGATGTAGATGCGCGTGTTGGCGATGGGGCGGCCAATGGACACGTTCGCCCGCGGCGGTTTCGCATCCAGCTTGTGGACCGTGCTCCAGACGGTGGCTTCGGTGGGCCCATACTCATTGTAGAGCGTGGCGCTCCCGGCCACCTCGAGATGGCGCTCGACCAGCTGGGCCGGGCAGGGCTCTCCCGCCACGATGACCGTCCTCAGGGAGGACAGGTCGTGGGGTTGTGCGTTCTGCATGACCAGGGAATAGACGGAGGGAATGCACAACAGGTGGGACACCTGGCGTGTGGAGATCACCTCGTGGAGCTTGGAGAGATCGGGAGCACCCTCGCCCTCGGGGAGGATGAGGCGGCCTCCTTGCGTCAACGTCCAGTAGATGCCCGCGACGGAGCTGTCGAACGCGAAGGACGACAGCAGCAGGAAGCTGGTGACGGGCTCGCGGTAGTACGCCCACCGCGCGCTGGTGGAGTGCACGAGGTTGCGGTGGCTCACGCGCACACCCTTGGGCGTGCCGGTGGACCCGGAGGTGTAGATGACGTACGCGAGGTCCCCAGGGCCCGCGAGCGGCGCGGGGTTGGTGGGGCTCCGCCGGGAGATGTCACTCCAATCGGCATCCAGGCGGACAACCTTCTCGTCGTCCAGGGAAAACCGTGAGCGCAACTGGCTGTGCGTCAGCAGGACGGCGACGTTCGAATCCTCGAGCATGTAGCTCAACCGCTGAGCCGGGTACGAGGGATCCATCGGCACGTACGTTCCGCCGGCCTTCATCACGCCCAGCATCGCGACCACCATGTCGACGGAGCGCTGGAGGCACACCCCCACCAGGGCACCCGGACCGACGCCCCGTTCGCGCAGGAGGTGGGCGACCTGGTTGGCTCGCTGATTCACCTCACGGTAGCCGAGCCGCTGCTCGCCCTGCTCGAGCGCGATGGCTTCCGGCGTGCGCTCGGCCTGGGCCTCGAAGATGTGCTGGATGCAGGTGTCCCGGGGGAAGTGGGCGTCCGTCTGGTTCCACTCCACGAGGAGCTGCTGTTTCTCGGGCTCCGTCAGCAGGGGAAGCTCGGAGATGGGCTTCTCGGGCGCCTGGACGATGGCCCTCAGCAGGGTCTCCAGATGCCCACTCATCCGCCGGATGGTCGCGGCGTCGAACAAGTCGCTGTTGTACTCCCAGTGTCCCGTCAGACCCCTCGGCGTTTCCTCCATGGACAAGGTCAGATCGTACTTGGCGGTGACACTGCCCAGCTGCAAGGACGAGAGCGTGAGTCCTGGCAGGGCGAACGCGTGCTCGGGCGTGTTCTGCAGGATGAACATCACCTGGAAGAGCGGGTTGTAGCTCAGCGACCGCTCGGGTTGGAGCGCCTCCACCACGTGATCGAAGGGAATCTCCTGATGCTCGTAGGCGGTGAGCGCCGTGTCGCGCACCCGCTCGAGCACCTGGTTGAAACTCGGGTTGTCGTGCAGCCGCCCACGCATCACCAGCGTGTTCACGAAGAACCCGATGAGCTGCTCGAGTTCTGGCTGCTCGCGGTTGGCGACCACCGTTCCCACGGGGATGTCGGTCTGGTTCGTGTAGCGGTGGATCAGGGTCTGGAACCCCGCGAGCAACGTCATGAACAGGCTCGTGTTCGCCTTGCGGCTCAGGGCGGCGAGGGCGTCGCTGAGCTGCTTGTCCAGCTTGAAGTACTCGGTCGCGCCGGCGAACGTCTCGGTCTCGGGACGCGGCTGGGCGAACGGCAACTGCAAGAGAGGCGGCATGTCGCTCAACTGCCGCACCCAATAGTCGAGCTGCCGCTTGAGGACATCGTCTCGCAGCCACTGCTTCTGCCACAGGGCATAGTCCGCGTACTGGATCGGCAACGCGTCGAGAGAAGAGGGACTCCCCTGGCTGAAGGCCTTGTAGAGCTCCGCGAGTTCTCTCTGGAAGACACCGATCGACCAGCCGTCCAGGACGATGTGATGCGCCGTCACCATGAGCACGCTTCGCTGCTCACCGAGCAGGAACAGGGTGGTCCGCAGCAGGGGCCCCTGGGTGAGATCGAAGGGCTTTCGGGCTTCCTCTTCCGTCAGGCGTTGGAGCTCGGCGGAGCGCATGTGCTCCGACAGCCCGCTCAGGTTCACGACCTGCAGCGTCGTGGCGTGCGAGGGGGAGATGACCTGAACGGGCTTGCCCTCGACGGTCGAGAACGTCGTCCGGAGGGCCTCGTGGCGGTTCATGATCTCCTGGATGCTCCGCTCCAGCACCCGCACATCGAGCGAGCCCTCCATGCGCAATGCCGACACCTCGTTGTACGCGGGGCTGCCGGGCCGCAACTGGCTGAACAGCCACAACCGGCTCTGCGCGAGCGACAACGGCACGGGATCGAGCCCCGTCGCGCGGTGGACGATGGGCGGCTTCTGCGCCTTGAGCGCCTCTTCCTTCAGGGCTTTGAGCACCATCGCTCGCTGGGCGGGAGAGAGGCTGCTGAGCAGATCTTGGTTGTCTCTTTTGGTGGTCATGGACTTGTTCGCTCGTTGAGGTTCGAAGTGGATTCAGGCCGTCTGTTACGAATGCTCCCTCTTCTTCCGGATCGCCAGGTGTGCTTGCTTTTGTTTCTTGATCCGATCCTGGATGCCCTGCGTCTCGGGGGACGTCTCGTGTCCCCGCGCCAGGAAGCCCGCGAGGGCGCGGATCGTCGGGTATTGCAACAACTGCACGAGTGAGATGTCTCGCTTCAATTGTTCCTCGAGCTTGTGACGGACCTGTGCCGCCAGGAGCGAGTGCCCTCCGAGATCGAAGAAGTTGTCATTGACTCCCACCTTGTCGAGCTGAAGCACTTCCTGCCATACGGCCGCGATGAGCTGCTCCAGGTCGTTGGAGGGGCGGACGTAGGTGGCCTCGAGCGCCGGGCGGGCATTGTCTGGAAGGGGCAGGGCGGTCCTGTCGAGCTTCCCATGAGACGTCAGGGGCAACTTGTCGAGCGAGACGATGGCGGCGGGGACCATGTAGTGCGGCAGCGACTCCGCGAGGAAGTGCCGGACCTCCACCGGGAGGGTGTTGCCCGAGGGGTTCTTCCAGACGATGTACGCGACGAGCCGGTTGCCGCCTCCCGCCTCCGGCTGGGCGACCACCGCGGCATCCTGGACTCGAGGATGCAAGCGCAGCGCGGCTTCCACCTCTCCCAGCTCGACCCGAAAACCGCGGATCTTGACCTGATCATCGGCGCGGCCCAGGAACTCGATCTTTCCGTCGGCGAGGTAGCGCGCCAGGTCTCCTGTCTTGTACAGCCGCGCTCCGGGCTCCGTGCTGAAGGGATCGCAGATGAACCGCTCGGCGGTCAGCTCCGGCCGGTGGAGGTACCCGCGCGCCACACCCGCGCCTCCAATATAGAGTTCGCCGGACACTCCGACGGGAACAGGCCGCAGGCGGGCATCCAGGATGTAGAGCTGGGTGTTCGCGATGGGCCTGCCAATGGGCACGTTTCCGGACGCGAATGCGAGCGACGTGACTTCGTGCGTGCAGCAGCCCACGACGGTCTCGGTCGGTCCGTACTCGTTGATGATCTTCGTCTCGGGCGCATGCGTTCGCCAGAACGCGAGACTTTCCCGCGCGAGCGCCTCTCCCCCCACGATGAAGGCCCGGGTGCCGCCCGCCGCCTGCTCCGCCGGCATCGAGTTCCTGAGCAGATCCAGGTGGGCGGGGGTGAGCTTGACCAGACTGAAATCCCGCTCGGCCCGGAGGACGTTCATGAGCGCGGACAGTTCCTCCTGTTCCGGCAGCAGGACGACCTTCTTTCCGGCGAGCAGGGGCGTGAACAGGCTCGTGATGGTGGCATCGAAGCCAATGGACGTGACGACCGGGGCGCCCCTTCCCCCGTCGACCGCGTAGGCGTGCTCGCACCAGGCGAGGTAGTTGACGAGGCCTCGGTGCTGCACCATCACGCCCTTGGGTCTGCCCGTGGAGCCCGAGGTGTAGATGATGTACGCCAGACTTCCGGGTGTGGCGCGGCCCCTGGGATTGTCCGGGCTGTTCCTCACGAGCTCGTCCCCATCACCATCCACGCAGAGGGTGCGGACGCTCCTGCCTGGCAGCTTCGTCAGGAGTTCCCGTTGGGTGAGCAGCGCGGCGACGCCCGCGTCCTCGAGCACATAGGCCAGACGCTGCGCCGGGTACGAGGGATCGAGGGGAACGTAGGCCGCCCCCGCCTTGAGTACGCCAAGGAGCGCGACCATCAGCTCGAGGGAACGGTGGACACACACTCCCACGAGGCTTTCGGGCCCGATGCCCAGGCCGATCAGCTGGTGGGCGATTCGATTGGCACGCTGGTTCAGCTCCCGGTAGTCGAGCCGCTGGTCCATGTACTCCACGGCGATGGCGTCGGGAGTCCGGGCCGCCTGTGCTTCGAACAATTCATGGAAGCACTTGTCCTCCGGATAGGAGGTCCTCGTGTCGTTCCAATCGATCAACAGCCGCCGTTGCTCGTCGGCGCTCATCAGCGGCAGGTCCCCGAGCGTCTGTCCGGGTTGCTCCAGGATCGCATCGAGCAACGTTTGCAGGTGGCCATTCATGCGCTGGATGGTCGCCGCGTCGAACAGATCCGAGTTGTACTCCCAGGAGGCCGTCAGCGAGTCGTCGCCCTCGGTCATCTTGAGCGTCAGGTCGAACTGGGCCGCGCGATGCTCCAGGGCGAAGGGCTCGAGGGTGAGTCCTCCCAATTGGATGGAGGTGTCTTGCTCCCGGGTCACGAGGGCGGAAATCGCCTGCTGCCGATGGGGTTTCTCGTGCAGGAACATCGTCTGGAACAGGGGGGAGTGGCTCGAGTCGCGTCCCGGCCGCAACCGATTGACCAACAACGCGAACGGGTATTCCTGATGGGCGAGCGCGTCCAGGACCGTCTGTCTGACCTGCTGGAGGAATTGCTCGAAGCCAAGGTCATGAGACAGTCGCGCGCGAAGGCCGAGCTGATTCACCAGATACCCGACGGTCCCGGCGAACTCCGCGCGCGTCCGCCCCGCGACCGAGGAGCCCACGACGATGTCCTCCTGTCCCGTGTACCGGTAGAGGAGCACCTGGAACGCCGCGAGCAGCAGGGTGTAGGGGGTTGCTCCGCGGGACGTCGCGAACGCCTTCAGCCGCTCCACCCGCCGTGGGTCCCATCGAGACACGTGGACGGCGCCGCGGTCGCTCTGGACGGGTGCGCGCGGCCTGTCCGCCGGGAGGCTCAGCACCGGTGGCGCTCCGGCCAGTTGCTTGCGCCAATAACGCCAGAGTTCCTCTCCCCTGGGTCCCTCGAGCAGTGCGGATTGCCAGTTCGCGTGGTCCACGGGCTGCGAGGCCGACGTGGCCAGGGCCACGGGCTGTCGTGCCTTCAGGCTGGCATACACCTCGGGGAGCTCGCCCATGAGCACCATCAAGGACCAGAAGTCGACCAGGATGTGGTGGGCGGTCAGCAGCAGGACGTGGTCTCGCGCTCCCCGCTGGAACAACCGCACGCGGAACAGGGGCGCTCGGCGGAGATCGAACGGGCGATGGGTCCATTCCACCAGCCGCGCGTCGAGTTCTTCCTGGCTCCACGGCGTGGCGTCGATGTGCTGGACATCCAACGTGGACTCCGAGCGCACGCGCGCCACCGGTCTTCCCTCGACGGTCTCGAAGGCCGTGCGCAGGGCCGAATGGCGGCCCGTCAGGACGCGAAACGCTTCCCACAGGGTCTCCGGGTCGATTTCCGACACGACCCGCACGGCGAAGGACACGTTGTAGGCCGCGCTCGCTGGCGCCATCTGGTGGAGGAACCAGAGCGCCTGCTGGCCGTGGGACAAGGGGTGGCCGGCGCCGGAGTCCGAGGGGGCCGGGCGCCGCTGCGTGGTGATGGCGGATTTGCTGGCGAGCCGCTCCAGCAGGTGCTCCGTGAGCCGCGCGATGCTGTTGTCCTCGAGGAAGACCTCCAGGGAGATGGCGACACCGAACTCCGCCTCCAACCTGTGCTGGAGTTCGGTCGCGGCCAGGGAGTCGAGGCCCAGTTGAAGAAGCGTGTGCTCGGGGTCCACCCGGGCGACGGGGACCCTCAGGGCTTGCGAGACGAGCCACCGCAGATGCTCGACCAACCGCGGCGGGCGTTCCGCGGGCGGCAGCGCGAGGATCTCTTCTGGCGCCAGTCTCGCCGTCTCTTCCACCGCATCCGCCTCGGCCTCGAGCACACTGGTGCCCACGGGCTCGAGCGTTCCCTTGAGGAAGCGCTCCCGGCAGGCGGCGCGTTGGATCTTCCCGCTCGACGTCTTGGGGATCTGCCCGGGTTTGAGCAGCACGACCGCGTGGGTCTGCAGCTCATGCTGCTCCGCGATGGCGCGGCGCATGGCGGTGGAGACGTCCTCGACGTTCACCGAGCGCAGCGCCACCCGCTCCAGCTCATGCACGACGACCAGCTGCTCGGCATCATTCACCACGACGGAGAACGCCGCTCCGCCACCCGGGTGGAGCGCGGGATGGCTCCGCGCGGCGGTGAGTTCGATGTCCTGCGGGTAGTGGTTTCGCCCCCGGATGATGAGGAGATCCTTCTGGCGGCCCGTGACGAAGAGTTCGTTCCCCCGGACGAAGCCCAGGTCTCCCGTCCTCAGGAAGGGGCCCTCGCCCGTATCGCTCAGGGACGCGTGGAAGACCTCCTGGGTCTCCTTCGGCCGGTTCCAATAGCCCTGGGCGATGCCGCGCCCCGACACCCATATCTCACCGACCTGATCGGGCGCGCATCGCGTCCGCGTTCCGGGGTGGGCGATGATCACCTTCGTGTCGAGGTGCGTCCTTCCCGAGCCAACCAATGACGTGCTCTTCGGCGTGACCGATGCCGCTGTTTCCACCTGGTGTTCTTCCAGCCGCTGCGAGTCGAGCGTGAGGAAGACGGGGGCTTCCTCGACGAGGCCGCCCGTGACCATGAGCGTGGCTTCCGCCAACCCGTAACAAGGATAGAAGAAGCGAGGCTGGAAGCCGTACGGGGCGAACGTGGAGGCGAAGAGCTCCAGCGTGGGTCGCCGGACGGGCTCCGCGCCGTTGTAGGCCATCTTCCAACAGCTCAGCTCGAGCCCCTCGCGCTGCTCCTCCGTCGTTCTCCTGACACAGAGTTCGTAGGCGAAGTTCGGCCCTCCGGAGTGGGTCGCCCGGTAGTGGGAGATCGCCTTCAGCCAGCGGATGGGTTGCTGGAGGAACGAAGCAGGAGACATCAAGACGGCTGGGAATCCCGTGTAGAGGGGTTGCAGGATTCCGTCGATGAGGCCCATGTCGTGGAAGCTGGGCAACCACGTGACCGCCCTGTCCTCTGGCGTGAGCGCGAAAGCGCTCCGGATGCACTCGGAGTTGTGGATCAGGTTCGCATGACTGACCATGACTCCCTTGGGCGTCGACGTGGAGCCGGACGTGTACTGGAGGAACGCCAGCATGTTCTCCTTGAGGGAGGGCCGCTTCCACGACGACGCCAGTCCGGTCTCGAGCTGATCGGTCGGCACCAACTGGAGCGCCTCGAACTCGGGGCTGCCCGCGAAATGGGCCGAGATGCCGCCCGTGAAGGCGGAGGTGGTGAGGACCAGCCTGGGCGCGGCGTCGGTCAGCAGGGCCTGGAGCCGCTGGACTTTCTGATTGCGCCTCGGTGGGTAGGCGGGAACCGGGATGAGCCCCGCGTACAGACAGCCGAAGAAGGCCGTGATGAAGTCGAGCCCCGGCGGGTAGAGCAGCAGGGCCCGGTCTCCCACCGTGCCGTGGTTCTGCAGGAAGGCGGCGATGGCGCGCGCTCTCTCGTCGAGTTGTCCATTCGTGAGGCTCACGCCGCTCGTCGTGTCCTCATGCAGGAAGGTGAACGCGAGCTTGTCGGGCTGGTGCTCCGCCCTGTACGTCAGCAGGTCCACGAATGTCGCGAAACGATGATCGTTCGAGAAGGAGTTCATCTGACGTATGCCTCTCCGGTCCACTTCTTGATTCACCGGGTACTGCTAGGGTGAGCATTCAGCCAGTTCAGCGGAGGTTCGACGGCCGGTGATGTCGTTGTCGGGTATCTCTTCCTCGAGGCGCCTGAGCCGTGGGGACGTGGCGGCGAGCAGGACTCCCAGAATCGACAGCAGTCCCAGGACGACGAAGAGCAGGGCGATCCCTCGGCCAGGTCCCGTTCCCAGCACCGCACCGACACTGGTGGACAGGGGCCCTTCGTGCCTCATGAGCGGCTCGAAGACGTGGTCCGCCAGGGGTCCCGCGAGCAGGAACGCGAGGGGAAGGACCCCTTGCGCGACCAGGAAGCGGATTCCGAAGACCCGTCCCTGGAGCGCCGCGGGAATCTTGCGTTGCCAGATCGTCTGCCCACAGCCGACGACGAGCGGGGTGGCGAAGAGCACACCGAAGGCACATGCCGCGACGAGGAACGCCGACGGGCGCAGCACGCCGAGCAGCAGCAACGACACGCTCTCGACGAGCGCGAAGCAGAGCACGGCGCGAATCCGTCCACGCCGTGGTCCTCCCCACACCAGGAGGAGCACGCTTCCGGTGACCATCCCCAGGCCCGCGAAGGACATGACCCCGCCGAGTACGTGCATGTCGTTGAAGCCGAGCACGAAGGGCGTCACGAGGACCTGGGCGATTCCCAGGGTGAAGTTCATGAGCGCGAAGAGCGCGAGCAACCAGATGAAGCCCCTTCGCCCGCGGAGGTATTGCCAGCCACCTTTCGCGTCCGCGAAGACGCCCCGCCAATGAACGCGGGTGGTCGCGGCCCCCTGGGCGGGAGGGATATGGATGACGAGAAGCATCGTGCTCGCGACGAGGAACGAGAGGGCATCGATGAGCAGGATCGTCCAGAGGCTACCCGCCGCCAGGATCGTCGTCGCGGCGGCTGGCGCGACGAGCTGGCCAACGGCCGTGCCGAGGTGCACCGCGCCATTGGCCCGTCCGAGCTGCTCCGGGGGGATGAGCCGGGGACTCACGGAGGAGAGGCCCGGAAACTGTACGGAGTTGCAGATCGAGGCGAGTGCCACGAGCGCCAGGATCAGCCAGAGCCGCGGGGCATCGGCTTGGACGAGCAGGGCGAGCGCGAGGGAGCACAGGCCGGCGCCCACGTGTCCCGCGAGCATGGCCTTGCGCGCGGAGTGGTCAACGAGAACGCCCGCGAAGGGCGCGGCGAGTACTCCCGGAGCGAGCGTGGCCAGGGCCACCGCGCCATAGGCCGTCGTGGAGCCCGTGCGTTGATAGACCCAGAGGCCGAGGCCGAATGCCGTGAGTTGCGAGCCCAGGAGGGAAATGAGTTGCGTGAGGTACACGAGGACGAACGTCCTCGTGCCCGTCCGGGTGGGCTCCCGCCGCATCGGCTCCTCGGGAGCGCCAAGCGGCTCGATCATGGAGTTGGATTTCACCAGGTTTCCCTCGACACCTCGCCACCGCACCCATGTCAAACAAGGGTGCGAGGCGATGGAATCCATCGTGCGTCACAGCGCCGCGGAGAGGACAACGCTCGAGCTCGCCGTCGGTTCATTCCTTCCGATCGAGGTTCTTCAGCACCTCGGTGAGCTTCTCCGCGCTCACTTCGCCCACGAGCGCTTCGTCGATGGCGGAGGACAGACTCCGGATCGTTGGATGGCCGTAGATGCTCTTCGTGGAGAGCTTGACCCCGAAGCTCTTCCTGACCCGTGAAAGCAGCTGTGTGCCAATCAACGAGTCTCCACCGAGGTCGAAGAAGTTGTCGGTCGCGCCGATTCCCTGGATGCCAAGCAGTTCCTGCCAGATGTCGGCGAGGGTTTTCTCGGTTTCGCCCTCGGGAGGCTCGTAGGCATTGCCCAGTTGGGGACGGGCATGGCCCGGCATGGACGCGTTCGTCTCCCGGAGCGTCTCGATGTAGAGCTGTGAGAGGTCCCGGCCCTCTTGTTTCAACATGTCGAGGTAGTTGGACGTCGAGACCAGAACCTGGGGCAGGCGGCATCCCATCACGCGGCGGAAGACCTCCACGCCCTCCTCGGGGAGGATGCCGCGCTGGCGGAAGTCCTCTTCCTTCAGCTTCTGGAGGGCCCGCGGCGCCTTCGCGTCATAGGCCATGCCCTCTCCCCGCCAGACATCCCAGTTGATGCACGCCACGTGCGGGTAGCGGCGCGCCGCCCGGCTGGAGACGAAGGCATCGAGGAAGTTGTTGGCCGCCGAGTAGGCCACCTGCCCGAAGCCCGGCTCGAGCGACGACAGGGAGGAGAACAGCACGAGGAAGTCGGGTGGATTGTCCTTGAAGATCGTGTCGAGGACGAGCGTTCCGGTGACCTTGGGGGCGAGGACCCGAAGCAGCTCGGGTTGGGTCTTGTGCTGAATGCCTCCGTCGCCCAGGACACCCGCGGAATGAATGACGCCGTCGATGCGTCCGAAGCGCGTGGTGGCCCGCGCGACCGCGGCTCGCATCTGCTCGAGATGGGAGACATCCGCGCTCAGGACCATGACCTCGGAGCCCCGCGCCTCGAGCTCACGCACGTTTCTCAGGAGCCGGCTGGTCGGATCCTCGGTGGGATGGGACCGCAGCCATGCGTCCCATTCACCGGGAGCGGGAAGCGGCGTTCGCTGGAGCAACACGAGCCTGGCCTGGTAGGTCCTCGCCAGGTAGTCGGCCAGCGTCAATCCCACCTTCCCCAGTCCACCGGTGATGAGATAGGTGCCCCCCTGCTTGAGAGGACTCGCGCTCGCAGGGGCTTGTTCCATCCGGACCGGCTCGGTCGTTCGTACCCAGCGATGGCCGTGACGGTAGGCGACGACGGGGTCGGACGAGCCGCTCCGCAGCTCCTCCATGAGCTGCTCCAGGGGCTCCCCGTCCCGGGGCCCTCGGGACGCGAGGGAGATGTCCACGCTGAAGCACTGGATGTTCGGGTACTCCAGGGGGATGACCTTGCAGGGCGCGAGGAGCAGGGCCTTCGCGGGGGAGATCTCCTCTCCGAGCACGTCCTGCATGTCGTTGGTGACCATCCAGAGCCGGACCGGATCCGTCATCCCCAGGGACCCGAAGGACCTCGCGAGGTGGAGCACACTGTCGAGCCCGAGCTTTCGTGCTTCTTCCACCGAGGCGAGCGTCAGCTCGTCCTCCTCCGGACGGGACAGGCTCCATGCATGGACGATGGCGCTGGGGCGAAGGCCCTGGGCCTGCAACTCGCGCAAGAGCGCGTCGTAGTCGTCGGGATGTTCCGCGTCGAGGGTGAACTGGTTGGGCCCATCCTGGCGGAAGCCCGCGCCGGCCTTCACGGTGACGACATGTTGTCCCCGCCGCTCGAGCCGCTCCGCCAACAGGTGGCGCTCCCGGTCTCCGTTGACGAAGAGGAGCCAATGCTCCGGAGTCGACTCCTCTCGCGCTCCATCCGGGATCGGCCGGCGGGACGAGCGCTTCCACGAGGGGACAGAGAACCAGTCGGCGATGTCTGCCTTCTTGGTCAGCCCGGTGGTCGGGGCTTGTTCGGCCTTCGGGGCCGCCGAGGGCACCGGACAGGTGAATGCCGGACACACGGCCTGGTTCTCTTCGGACTGAGCGGCCAGTGGTGAGGCTTCCGGTGCGTGGGCCATCAGGACGTGCTGACCGAGGGTGTCGACGCCGGGGACGGCGATGGCGTTCACGAAGCCATTGGCCTCGAGCACCGAGCACCACTGGGTGGGGGTCAGGAAGGGGTTGCCCTGGTCCCGCTCCGGGTCCTCGACCGGATTCATCATCAGGCTGTACGTGATGGCGAAGTCCGGAGTGGGCCGTGTCAACTCGGCGATCAGCACCACGCCTCCCGGTGCCAGGAGGGAACGAACGTGCTCGAGCGCGACGTGGATGTCTCGCACGGCGTGGAGCACGTTGACCGCGACGATGACGTCGAAGGCCTGGCGTGGGTGACCCTGCTCCTCGGGGGGCCGCTCGATGTCCAGCGGTTCGTACTTCACGAACGGGTAGGCGCTGAATTTCCGTTCGGCCTGTTTCAGGAACAACGCGGTCAGATCCGTGAACGTGTACTCGGTTCGATCGGCGGGCAGCAGCGGCAGGAGGGTGGCCGTCGCGATACCCGTTCCGCCACCAATCTCGAGCACCCGGAGCTTCGTCGAGGAGGGGAGGCTCTTGGCGAGGGACTCCACGCCCCGGCGCAGAATGGTCGTGTAGTGCGTGTGCAATCCGAATTCGGTCTGGGGCTTCTCGCTCGAGCCTTCCAGGACGAAGGAGAAGAGCTCGGCCGGTGTCTGCTCACCGCGCAGGACGTCCTTCAGTGCATCGCCGCACTGCCGCACGAGGTCCACCACTTGCGGTGTGTGGCTCCATCGGGCCTGGGCGTTTGCCAGGAGGGGAACAACGGACTCCTCGGTGCAGGGACGGAGCGCCCGGTAGCGTCCCGCGTCATCCCGCTGGAGTTGACGGGCCTCCACGAGGACTTCCAACCAGCGGGACAGCAGTTGCTCGTACCGCGGGAGGATCTGGCATCGGGCGAGGAGTTCTTCTCGCGTCAGTGCTTCGTCGGAGTGGCGGAAGGCGCCGAGGCGCCGCAGCGCCAGATTCATGTAGGCGAGGCTGGCCTCGTCGAGGCTTTCGTTGTCCAGGCGGTGCTTCTGCTCGTCGAATCCGGCGAGCTCCTCGCGCGCCTGGGCCTGGGCGGCCTCCGCGAGTTGGCGCCGCAGCCTCTCTCCGTGGAGTGCCTGCCGCCGTGGCGCGGTGGTGGAGTCGCGCGAGGCGGGCTCGATCCAATACCGCTGGCGCTCGAAGGGATAGGTCGGAAGGGGAACGCGGTGCGGATGGGAGCTGCCATGAACGCCCGCCCAGTCGATGTCGACACCCGACAGCCAGAGCTGGCCGAGGGTCTCGAGGACCGACCTGGACGCGCAGGCCCCGTCTTGCGCGGACGGGAGGCTGTGGAGCACGGTTCTCGCCGCGCTCCAGGCGGGATGCTTCCTCGCGAGCTGGCTCAATACCCGGCCCGGTCCCACCTCGAGGAGAACGGATTGGGCATCCTCGAGAAGGGCGTTCAGACCGTCCGCGAAGCGGACCGTTTGTCGCAGGTGTTTGACCCAGTAGCGGGGATCCGTCGCGTCGGCTGGCGTCATCCAGGTGCCGGTGACGTTGGACAGGAAGGGCGTCCGGGGTGCATGGAGCTGGACGTGGCGGAAGTGCTCCGCGAACGGCTCCAATGCGGAATCCATCATGGCTGAATGGAAGGCGTGGGACGTCTCGAGGTACCTGCTGTCGATCTCCCGCGCGGTGAGTTCCCGATGGAGCGACTCGATGGCCTCGAAAGGGCCGGAAGCCACACAGGAGCGGGGGCCGTTGATGGAGGCCAGTGAGAGGCTCGGGCCGAGCAGGGGGAGCAATTCCTGTTCGGAGAGGGGAACGGCGAGCATGGCTCCCGGGGGGCATGCCTGCATCAGCCGTCCTCGTGCGGCCACGAGGGTCAACGCATCTTCCAGCGAGAAGACGCCCGCGAGCGTCGCGGCGACATATTCTCCGAGGCTATGGCCGATGGAGGCTTGCATGGGGACGCCCCAGGCCATCCACATTCGCGCGAGCGCGTATTCGATGACGAACAGCGCGGGCTGTGCGTTCTCCGTCTGTTTCAGCCGTTCGGCGCTGGGCCCGCGCTGTTGCTCGGAGGGATAGAGGAGTTCGCGCAGCTCGAGGCCATGGCGGGTGCGCAGGTGCTCGAAGCAGATGTCCGCATGGTGTCGGAACGTCGGCTCCGATTCGTAGAGGCCGCGTGCCATGTGGACATACTGGGTGCCCTGGCCGCTGAACAGGAACACGACGCCCCGTTCATCCTGTTCCGTGTGCCGGGTGAAGACACGCGCGGCCGGACGCGTGGTCAACGCGGCCACGGCATCATCGAGGCCATCGCTCACGAGGACTCGGCGATGCGCGAAGGCCTTGCGGCCTGTCTGGAGGGTAAAGGCCACGTCCGCCAGCTCCAGCTCCCGGTGCTGCTCGAGGTGGTGGGCCAGGTTCGTCGTCGCCTTCTCCAGTGCGTCGGGTGACCTCGCGGAGAGCACGAGCAGCTTCGCCGTCGCCGTGGTTCCCGTGCCCGGCCTGGGGGGGCTTTCCTCCAGGAGCACATGGGCGTTGGTGCCTCCGAGGCCGAAGGCGCTGACGCCGGCTCGCCGGGGCGTCTCATGGGCCTTCCACTCCGAGAGGGAGGTGTTGACGTAGAAGGGCGTGTTGGCGAAGTCTATCTGGGGGTTGGGGTTCTCGAAGTGCAGGCTCGGTGGGAGCTGCCGGTGCTGGAGCGCGAGAACGGTCTTGATGAGACCCGCGATGCCCGCGGCGGCATCCAGATGCCCGATGTTGGTCTTCACGGAGCCGAGAGCGCAGAAGGACTTCTCCCCGGTGCTCGCACGAAACGCCTGGGTCAGCGCGGCGACCTCGATGGGGTCTCCCAGGGTGGTGCCCGTCCCATGGGCTTCGACATAGGTGATGCTGCGGGCCTCGATGTCGGCCGTCGCGTGGGCCTCGAGGATGGCGCGGGCCTGGCCCTCGATGCTCGGAGCCGTGTACCCGGCCTTGAGTGCGCCGTCGTTGTTGACGGCCGCTCCCCGGATGACCGCGTAGATGCGGTCCCGGTCCGCGAGGGCATCCTCCAGCCGTTTCAGGATGACGACCCCCGCGCCGCTTCCGATGACGGTGCCCTGGGCTCGGGCATCGAACGCGCGGCAGTGCCCATCGGGGGAGAAGATGCTACCGGTCTGATGGAGGTAGCCGCCCTGCGGGACGGAGATCGACACGCCGCCGGCCAGCGCCATGTCGCACTGGTAGCTCAGCAGTGCATGGTAGCCCATGACCGTCGCGACCAACGACGTCGAGCAACCTGTTTGAATCGTGAGGCTGGGTCCCTTGAGGTTCAGCTTGTAGGAGACGCGCGTCGCCAGGTTGTCCTTGTCGTTGCCCAGGAGCGTCTGGTGCCCGACTCCGGGTTCCAGGAGCTTCGGGTGGGTCGCCAGGTTGAACAGCAGGTAGCTCGTCCATCCCGCGCCCGCGTAGACACCGATCGTGCCCGGATAGGTCTCCGGGTTGTAGCCCGCGTGCTCCAGCGCCGTCCAAGCCGTTTCCAGGAAGACCCGATGTTGGGGATCCGTGACTTCGGCTTCCCGGGGGCTGAGTCCGAAGAACGCCGCGTCGAAGAGGTCCGCGTCCTCGAGGACTCCCTTCGCCTTCACGTAGCTGGGGTTGTCCAGCAGGGCGGGCTCGATGCCCAGGGCCCTCAACTCCTCGTCCGTGAGGACGGAGATCGTTTCAGTCCCCTCGCGGAGGGCCTGCCAGAACGAGTCGATGTCGCCGCACCCCGGAAAACGACCCGCCATCCCCACGATGGCGACTCCGGACAGGTTCTTGTCGGATTCTTCAGATGAAGCCATGGCGTGAGCTCCTTCAACGACGCTGTCGGTGATACGCAGGGGGAGGTCGCGACGCCGGCTCTCAGAAATTGAGGAAGCTCAAGCTCGAGAAGATCTTCCGCCGGGGATCCGTATAGGCATTCCTGCCGTGCAGGTACCTGGAGTTGTCGATGAACGCCAGGTCGCCCGGATGCCAGGAGATGGATTCGGTGAGATCCTCCATGGCTTCTTGGATTCGCGAGACAACGGGCTCCGGAATCTGTGAGCCATCATCGAACGACATCAACTCGCCCAGGGTATTCTTGCGCTCGGAGAGCAGACTGTTCGCGAAGGCCTCCTGGTCGCCATACCGCGTCCGCACCACGGCCGGGCAGACATACTCGAGGTAGATGGATTCGTCGTCGCTGACGTAATACGAGACCCCTGGGACGCCGTCCAACGTGCGCTGGACATCGGAGAGGGTGGCCTGGGCGGTGCCCATGAACCGTTGCCATTTCTCGGCGGTATAGCGCTGAAAGAAACGAAGCTTCTTCTGGCGGAAGAGCTGCTTCAGATCCGGGCTGAGTTTCTCCCAGAGACGGACTCCGTCCCACGCGAGGGTTTCACCTCCCTCGGCGGCTGGGACACTGCAGCAGAACCAGAGCGCATCGGGCCGGAAGGGGGAGTTGGCCTGCTCGGCGTGCGGCTCCACATAGCCCATTCCCTCCGTCACCATCTGCACGAAACCGTTGCTTCCTTCCACGACGGGGCGCAACCGGTCTCGATTGAATCGCGAGCTGAACCGTCCCGCGAATTCCTTCATGACCTGTGGGCTTGTTGCGAATCCGCGAAAGATGACAAGACCCGCGGATTTGAAGAGTTCGATGACGTCTTCATATGGAAGTTTGAAGATGTCCTTGTGACCGTCGCTGTAGACGATCCTGGCGCAGCTGGTTCCGAATTGCTCGCTCTTGAGCGTCACGAGAGCCTCCAGATGGGGGATGGGAATTCAAAAGAGTCTTGCCTCGGCGGAGGCGGAGAACTGGTCCTCACCGGGGAGGCAGAAGTGCTGGTTGGAAGAAAAATCAATCCCTGTCCACTGATGGACTGAGCTTGGCTTACGGAGAGTAGTGGCTCCGCTCGTGATGGCAAGGGGGCCCCGGTGTCATCGAGACAGCCGGGGCGTGACGGTTGTGTGCCGAGGGACCGAGGGGCCGAGGGAGAAAAAAACGGAGGTTCTTCTTCTCCTTTCAATCTCCCCACCACTTTTCAGTCTCCCCCCAAGGGCAAAGGGCTGCTTCATTTGCACAGGCATCATGCCTTCCTGTCCGGGCGTATCCCGGCTCACCGCGTCGATCATCCAATCAGACGTCGCGGGAGCCGATTGTGATGGGGAGCGCTGTTCGCGCGTCTCGCTCCACGGTCCGCAGGTTGCAGTCCGGGCTGCGCAACGGCGTCACAGGGCGAAGTGTCTCATTCCGCGGATGTGGACCGGGCGATGGGTCGCAGGGGTTGTATGCGTGCCTGCTGGAGGCCGCGTGGGCATGACAAGTGTTTTGACTTGGCGCGCGAGCGAGGGGTAGGGTCCGCGCCCCGCCTATGATTGATCATATCTCGTTGGGAACTACCGACCTCGCGCGAGCGCGTGCGTTCTATGATGCGGTTCTTCTTCCTCTCGGCTGCGTGCGCCTCTGGTCGGGTGACCACGGCATCGAGTACGGGAGGGAAGGAGGAGTCGGCGTGTTCGCCATCTTCGAGGTGGGCGCTCAGGCGAGGGCTCCTGGCGCGGGGTGGCACCTCGCCCTCACGGCCTCCAGCAGGCAGGCGGTCGATACCTTTCATGCCGTGGCGCTTCGCATGGGGGCAGCCGACGAGGGGGCGCCGGGACTGCGCCCACATTACGGGGCGGGGTACTACGCGGCGTTCATCCGGGATCCGGATGGGCACAAGCTCGAGGTGGTCTGCCACGAGTCATGAGCCGCGGTCCTGAAGGGGCGCTCCGGAGTGGCGGAGGATGACGGACACACCGCTCCTGGTTGTTGGGGCCGTGGGCCGACCGGCTCCAGGGGGCGGGTCGTCAGGGGGCGGATGGGATCGCCGACGGAGGTTCGCCATCCGGCTCCCGGAAGGAGGGCCTGACGGCGTGGCTGGCGCCCTCGTTCCCACTCCGGGCGACCAGGGCCGAGCAGGCCCGCGCGACAAAGGGCTTGTGTCCGGCCGTTTTCCACGGTAGGGAAGCCCCGCGTTTCAGCACGGTTTTCGCCCGTGACGGCGGCCATAGCTCAACTGGTTAGAGCGCAGGACTGTGACTCCTGAGGTTACCGGTTCGATCCCGGTTGGCCGCCCACCTGAAACCCTCTTTCCCGCGCCTATAGCTCAACTGGATAGAGCATCGGCCTTCGAAGCCGAGGGTTGGGGGTTCAAGTCCCTCTGGGCGCACAGCAGCACCCCCTCGTCGAGGGTGCCGCCGCCGCCGGGGACTCCTTCACTTCCACTTCAGGCCTTGGCGTCGTTCGCCGCCGGAACGCGGCAGCGCAGCTCCGCCTCGATCTCCAGCGCCGCGAGGTTCTCGCGCATCGCCCGGGCCCACTTCGCCTTGGGCTGCTCCATCAGCTTCTCGTGCGCCAGATCGATGGTCTCGGCGAGCTCCTCGTCGCTGAGCTCCGAGGCCATCTTCCCCTTGTTGTTGCCGAACGCCACCACCACCGACGCGCTCTTGAGCTTCGCGGGCGGGGCCTCGTTCGTGCTCGCCTGCTCGGCGGCCGGGGCCGGGCGGGCCTTCACGGGCTCCGGCGTGGGCTCGGGCTCACGCGTGGGCTCCTTCTCCTTGGCCAGCTCCACCACCGGCGCGGGCGCTGGCTCCTTCTCCTCGCGCACCTCGCGCGCGGAGGAGGGGAAGGACGCCTTGACCGGACCGGGCCGCGTGCCGAGCACCTCGTAGTTGGCCGGTGCCGCCGGGGCGGTGGGCTCGCTCGGGGCGTCGAACTCCTCGGCCGGCATCTCCTCGCGCACGTACAGGCCGCCGAAGGCCTCGGGGTACGCCTTGCGCAGCGCCGCCACGCGCGCGCACTTCTCGATCATCGTCGTGGGAATCTTCGACCACAGGGGCGTCTGCTGCACGTAGCCCGCGAAGTCCAGCCACACCACCACGGGCAGCTTCGCGTCGCGCACCACGCGCGCCCAGGCGCCTACCAGGCTGCCCTTGCGCTTGGCCGGGTTGAAGCGGTGCACCACCTCGCCCTTGCCCTGATCCACGATGATCTCATCCTCGGCGTACACCGCGCTCGCCTGGATGCCGCGGAAGTCCGGGAAGCGCTCGGCGCGCGCCAGCATCCCCGCCTCGGAGGGCTGGAACTCGTGCCGGGCCACCCAGTTGGGCCGCTCCCGGTTCCCCACGTTCTGTCGCCGGGCCACGCAGAAGGCCTCCTTGAGCAACGGGTCCAACCCGGAGCGCTTGCACTGTTCAATGAAGAGGGCGAACTCGTCGTCCCCGATGCCTCGGGGGCAGATGGTCCGCCGGATGAGCTCCACGCGCTCGGGGTTCCACTGTCCGGCCGTCGTATCCACCTTGTTGTGCGCTTCCATTTCCGCTTCTTCTCCGCCTTCGAAAAGGGCGGACGACCACCGTCCGCCCGCGCTCGGGACTGATTCAACCCTGTAGCAAGGTCATTCTATCCGTCCGGCTGAACGGATGTTCAGACCCCCTCCGAGGGCGGCCGGAGGGCGGACAGGGGAGCGCGGGAGGCTCGGGCGGGCGTGCAGGGGAGGCGAAAACGGGTGCGAAAAAAGAGTTTGACGTGGGCGGCGTGGAAACGTACAAGCCGTCCCCGTCAACGCGCGGTGACGAACCGCTCGGCGACGCAAGCAGGAAGGTCGGGAGCGTAGCTCAATTGGTAGAGCAATGGACTCTTAATCCATAGGTTGTGGGTTCGATTCCCTCCGCTCTCAACGACACGACGGGGCTCCCTCAGAGATGAGGGAGCCCCGTTTCTTTTTCCCGCTCCCTGGATGGCCGGTGCCGGGCTCCGGGCTGTTGGCCGGAGCGGGGGCAGGGCAGCGCACCCGGGCGGGTGGCGGAACTGGTAGACGCGCCAGACTTAGGATCTGGTATCGCAAGGTGTGAGGGTTCGAGTCCCTCCTCGCCCACTCTGGCCCTTTCGCGTTGACCGGGCCTGTCCTATCTCCTAAACGCGGACCCCCACATCTCTTCACCCATCCGACACGTCGGCGCCCTCCGGGAGCCGGCGCGAGCGAGGCATCACATGAAGGTCCAGGTCGAGGAGCTCTCTCCCATCGAGAAGAAGCTCTCCATCGAGGTCGACACCGCCCGCGTGGCCGAGGAACTCACCCGCGCGTACTCCGCCCTGGGCAAGCAGGTGAAGTTGCCCGGCTTCCGGCAGGGCAAGGTGCCCCGGCGCATCCTCGAGCAGCGCTTCCGGGAGCGGGTGGAGGACGACGTCATCCAGCGCGTGGTGCAGAGCGCCTGGCTGGAGGCCGTGCGGGACCACAAGGTGGAGGCGGTGGCTCCTCCCCAGGTGACGAACAACTCGGGCCTGAAGACCAACGCCCCTTTCACCTTCGAGGCCCGTGTCGAGGTCAAGCCCCAGGTGGAGGCCAAGGACTACCAGGGCCTGCCGCTCACGCGCGTGGACTCCCAGGTGACGGACGCCGAGGTGGACGAGCGCCTGGAGCAGCTGCGCCAGAACATGGCGCGGCTCGATGCGGTCGAGGGCCGGGACGTCGCGCAGGCGGGCGACTTCGCCACCGTCGACTACGAGGCGCTCGTGGACGGCAAGGAGTTCCCCGGCAGCAAGGCCGAGGGCGTGACCGTGGAGCTGGCGCCCGGTGAGCTGGTGGAGTCCAACGTGGCGGCGCTCGAGGGCGCCAAGGTGGGTGAGACCCGGGAGCTGGACTACACCTTCCCGGCCGACTACCGCGTCGAGGACGTGAAGGGCAAGACGGCCCACTTCAAGTTCCACGTGAAGGGGCTCAAGAAGAAGATCGTCCCCGAGCTCAACGACGACTTCGCCAAGGAGGCCGGTGAGACGCAGTCGCTCGCGGAGCTGCGCGCGAAGATCCGCTCCGACCTGGAGCTCAACAAGAAGAACCGGGTGCTGGGCGAGGAGCGCGCGGCCCTCATCAAGGCGCTCGTCGAGCGCAACGCGTTCGAGGTGCCCAAGTCCATGGTGGAGCGCACCATCGATCAGATGCTCGAGCAGCGGCTGCGCGCCATGGCGCGCATGGGCATGGATCCGCGCCGGCTCAACCTGGACTTCGCCCGGCTGCGCGAGGAGCTGCGCGAGGAGGCCCTCCAGGAGGTGCGCGGGGCGCTGCTCTTCGAGTCCATCGCGCTCAAGGAGAACCTCAAGACGACCGACGAGGACGTGGAGAAGAAGATCGCCGAGCTGGCCAAGGAGGCCAACCAGTCCATCGACGTCGTCCGCAAGTACTTCAAGGGGCCCGAGGAGCGGCAGGGGTTGAGCCTGCGACTCCGCGAAGAAAAGACGATTGAATTCCTCAAGGGCCAGGCGAAGTATTCCTAGGCGTCTTTTCGTTCCACGCTCTCCTTCCCGAGGTTGCCATGCCCTTCATGCCCGTTCCCTATGTCATCGAGCAGACCCACCGCGGAGAGCGCTCGTACGACATCTACAGCCGGCTCCTGAAGGACCGGATCGTCATGCTGGGGACGGAGATCGACGATGACGTCGCCAACGTCATCGTCTCCCAGCTCTTGTTCCTCGAGTCCGAGGACCCGGACAAGGACATCAACCTCTACATCAACTCGCCCGGCGGGTCGGTGACGGCGGGTCTCGCCATCTACGACACGATGCAGTACGTGAAGCCCAACGTGTCCACCATCTGCGTGGGCCAGGCGGCCTCCATGGGCGCCGTGCTCCTGCTCGCCGGGGCGAAGGGCAAGCGCTACGCCCTGCCCAGCTCGCGCATCATGATCCACCAGCCCCTGGGCGGGGTGCGCGGCCAGGCCACGGACATCGAGATCCAGGCCAAGGAAATCCTCCGGATGCGCGCCAAGCTCAACGAGCTCATCGTCAAGCACACGGGGCAGCCCATCGAGCGTGTCGAAAAGGACACGGATCGCGACTACTTCATGGGCGCCGCCGAGGCCAAGGCCTACGGCATCCTCGACGAGGTGCAGAACCCTCGGAAGATCCCCCTGCCCACGGGCGAGCGCAAGTAGGACTCCTTCCAGGCAGTCACGAGCCGGAGCCGCGGGAATGACGTACCGCGTCTCCGGCTTTTGTTTCCGGCGCCAGCGGTTCGAGGGCGTTAAGTATCCCACAGGTGCGTGGACGCCCCCCCGGGGGACTGACTAGATTGGTCGTGGGCAGGGGGAGCGGGCTGGTCGGTGAGAGCGCACCTCCAGGCGGTTTGCAGCGAGGGCTTACATGGCGGGCAAGAACGTGGAGAAGCGAGACAACCAATCCCTCTGCTGTTCGTTCTGCGGCAAGTCGCAGAAAGAGGTGAAGAAGCTCATCGCCGGGCCGACGGTCTACATCTGCGACGAGTGCATCGGCCTGTGCAACGACATCATCGCGGAGGAGATCGACCGCGAGGAGACCAAGGACACGAAGCTGCGCATCCCGCGGCCCAGTGAGATCAAGGCCATCCTCGACGAGTACGTGGTGGGTCAGGAGCGGGCGAAGAAGGCGCTCTCCGTGGCGGTGCACAACCACTACAAGCGCATCGAGTCCAAGGTCGCCATGGACGACGTGGAGCTGCAGAAGAGCAACATCCTCCTGCTCGGCCCCACCGGTAGCGGCAAGACGCTGCTCGCCCAGACGCTCGCGCGCATCCTCAACGTGCCCTTCACCATCGCCGACGCCACGTGCCTCACCGAGGCCGGCTACGTGGGCGAGGACGTCGAGAACATCATCGTCAACCTGCTGCAGGCGGCCGACCACGACATCGAGCGCGCCCAGCGCGGCATCGTCTACATCGACGAGATCGACAAGATCGCGCGCAAGTCGGAGAACCCCTCCATCACCCGCGACGTGTCGGGCGAGGGCGTGCAGCAGGCGCTCTTGAAGATCATCGAGGGCACCATCGCCAACGTGCCGCCCAAGGGGGGCCGCAAGCACCCGCAGCAGGAGTTCCTGCAGGTGGACACGACGAACATCCTCTTCATCTGCGGCGGCGCCTTCGGCGGCCTGGAGCAGGTGATCGAGCGGCGCCTGGGCGGGCGCAGCCTCGGCTTCGGCGCGGACATCCAGTCCAAGCGCCAGCGCAACCTCACCGAGCTGCTCAAGCACGTGGAGCCGGAGGATCTGCTCAAGTTCGGCATGATTCCGGAGTTCATCGGCCGCCTGCCCATCGTCACGGCGCTCGAGGAGCTGGATGAGCCGGCGCTCGTCAACATCCTCAGCCAGCCGAAGAACGCGCTGACCAAGCAGTACAAGAAGCTCTTCGATCTGGACGGCATCTCGCTGAAGTTCACGGACGGGGCGCTCAAGGCCATCTCCTCCGAGGCCATCCGCCGCAAGGCGGGCGCCCGCGGCCTGCGCTCCATCCTGGAGACGGCCATGCTGGACGTCATGTACGAGCTGCCCTCGCGCAAGACGGCCCGCGAGGTCGTCATCTCCGAGGAGGTCATCCTCAAGAAGAGCGAGCCGGTAGTGCTCCACTCCCAGGACAACAAGGAGAAGGAGTCCGAGCCGAAGAAGGAAAGCGCCTGACGGAGTCCTCGTGACTCCCCGAACGCCCCCGCCCCTCCCACGCGCTCGCGTGGGAGAGCCGGGGGCGTTGTCTTGCCCGCGCCGTCACTGGAAGGAGACTCGCCCGGAATGAACTACCCGCCCACGAGGACCGAGGCGGTGGTGGACACCCTGCACGGCGTGCCGGTGCCCGACCCCTACCGCTGGTTGGAGGACGAGCGCTCCCCGGAGGTCCAGGCGTGGATGCGCGCCCAGGATGCCTTCACCCGCGAGCACCTCGCCCGGGCGCCCGGCCGCGACGCCCTGCGCCGGCGCTTCACCGAGCTCTTCTACGTGGAGTCCGTGTCCGCGCCCGCCGTGCGCGGCGAGCGCTACTTCTATGTCCGCACCCACAAGGACAAGGAGAAGGCCGTCCTCTACTGGCGCGAGGGCGAGAAGGGCGAGGAGCGGGTGTTGCTGGATCCCAACACCTGGAGCGCGGACGGCACGGTGTCGCTCGGCCTGTGGTCGCCCTCGTGGGATGGGCGCAAGCTGGCCTTCACCCGCAAGCCCAACGCCGCGGACGAAGCCATCCTCCATGTGCTGGACGTGGACTCGGGCACGTGGAGCGAGGTGGACGTCATCCCCGGGGCCAAGTACGCCTCGCCGAGCTGGACGCCGGACAACGCGTCCTTCTACTACGAGTGGCTGCCCACGGACCCCTCCATCCCCGTGGCCGAGCGGCCCGGCTACACCGAGCTGCGCCTGCACCGCCTGGGCACTCCTCCGGACGCGGACCCCGTGGTGCACCCGCGCACCGGCGACCCCAAGACGTTCCTCAGTGGCCACGTCAGCCGGGATGGCCAGTACCTCTTCGTCTACGTCACCCGCGGCTGGAGCGAGAACGACATCTGGTGGAAGCGGGTGGGGGAGAAGGACTTCCGCCTGCTCGTGAAGGGCGAGGGGGCGAAGTACTCGCTCGACGTCTGGCGTGACACCTTCTACGTCCTCACCGACGAGGGCGCGCCGCGCCAGCGCGTCTTCCGGGTGGAACCGGAGCGGCCCGGGCGCGCGGACTGGAGGGAGCTCGTCCCGGAGGACTCCGTGGCCTCGCTCCAGGGCCTCCACATCGTCGGGGGGCACCTGGCGCTGGAGTACCTCCAGGAGGCCACCACTCGGGTGCGCCTGCTGACGCTTACGGGCGAGCCCGTGCGCGACGTGGCCCTGCCGGGCGTGGGCGCCGCCAGCAACCTCTATGGCCTGGAGGACCGGGACGAGGCGTGGTTCGTCTTCAGCTCCTTCGTCACGCCCCCCCAGGTCTACAAGACGTCCGTGTCCACCGGACGCGTGGAGACCTGGGCCCGGGTGGACCTGCCCCTCGAGCCCGAGCGCTACACCGTCGAGCAGGCCTTCTGCCGCTCAAAGGACGGCACGCGGGTGCCCGTGTTCCTCGTGCACCGCCGGGATCTGAAGCGCGATGGCGACCGGCCCGTGCTGCTCACCGGCTATGGCGGCTTCAACATCAGCCTCTTGCCGTCCTTCCGCGCCAGCATCTTCCCGTGGCTCGACGCGGGCGGGGTGTACGCGGTGGCCAACCTGCGCGGGGGAGGGGAGTACGGCACCGCCTGGCATGAGGCCGGCCGCCTGCACCGCAAGCAGAACGTCTTCGATGACTTCCACGCGGTGGCCGAGTTCCTCGTCCGCGAGCGCTATACCCGCCCGGGCCGCCTGGCCATCTCCGGGGGCAGCAACGGAGGCCTGCTGGTGGGGGCCGCCATGACCCAGCGCCCGGAGCTGTACGGCGCGGTGGTGTGCCAGGTGCCCCTGCTGGACATGGTGCGCTACCACTTGTTCGGCAGTGGCAAGACGTGGATCCCCGAGTATGGCACCGCCGACAACCCCTCGGATTTCCAGGTGATTCACGCCTACTCGCCCTACCACCACGTGCGGTCGGGCACGGCGTACCCCTCCCTCCTGATGATGGCCGCGGATCACGATGACCGGGTGGATCCCCTGCATGCCAGGAAGTTCGTGGCCGCCGTGCAGGGGGCCGGCTCCCCGGCGCCCGCCTTGCTGCGCATCGAGGCCAACGCGGGCCATGGCGGCTCGGATCAGGTGGCCAAGGCCATCGAGTCCAGCGTGGATCTCTATGCCTTTCTCTCCAGCGCCCTGGGCGTTACATGGGCTCCTTAATCATTCGACGAAAAAAGGCCCTGGGGCCGCCAAACCAGCGACCGGACACCCGGGGCTGGCCCGGTGTTCCCTTGCTCGTAGGACAACGTTCCCCATCTTTCACCCAGGGAACGGCCGCTAGAATCGGCGTGTTATAGAAGCCGGCTTCACCCCGCCTGGACTCTGGGTGTCTGCGCGGGAAACTTTTACAGGGGCTTGCTGCCCAGGGTGGCAAGCAGGCAGGTGGCGAATACATGTTCTTCGGACGAGACGACAAGAAGGATGCCCAGAAGCGCGGCAGCACGATTCCGCTCCTCCCGCTGCGGGACATCATCGTCTTCCCGCACATGGTGGTGCCGCTGTTCGTCGGCCGCGAGAAGTCCATCGCGGCGCTGAAGGACGCGATGGCCCACAAGGGGCCCGATGACAAGGCCGTCATCCTGCTCGCCGCCCAGAAGAAGGCGAAGACGAACGACCCCACCGCTGAGGACATCTTCCACTTCGGCACCATTGGCCACGTCATCCAGCTGCTGCCCCTGCCCGATGGCACCGTGAAGGTGCTCGTGGAGGGCGTGCGCCGCGCCAAGGTCAAGCGCTTCCAGCCCAACGACGCCTTCTTCATGGTCGAGGTCGAGGACGTCGAGGAGGTCAGCGAGAAGTCCGTGGAGCTCGAGGCGCTCGTGCGCAGCGTGCACTCGGTCTTCGAGGCCTTCGTCAAGCTCAACAAGCGCATCCCGCCCGAGATGCTCATGCAGGTGGCGAGCATCGATGACCCGGCGCGCCTGGCCGACACCATCGTCGCCCACCTGTCGCTCAAGCTGAACGACAAGCAGGCGCTGCTCGAGACCGAGAGCCCCGCCAAGCGGCTCGAGAAGCTCTACGAGCTGATGCAGGGCGAGATCGAGATCCTCCAGGTCGAGAAGAAGATCCGCACGCGCGTCAAGAAGCAGATGGAGAAGACCCAGAAGGAGTACTACCTGAATGAGCAGATGCAGGCCATTCAGAAGGAGCTGGGCGAGCGCGACGAGTTCAAGAACGAGATCCAGGAGATCGAGGAGAAGCTCAAGAACAAGCGCATGAGCAAGGAGGCCACGCTCAAGGTCAAGAAGGAGCTCAAGAAGCTCCGGATGATGAGCCCGATGAGCGCCGAGGCCACTGTCGTGCGCAACTACA
The DNA here is from genome assembly GCF_000335475.2 of Cystobacter fuscus DSM 2262. Classification (NCBI taxonomy): domain Bacteria; kingdom Pseudomonadati; phylum Myxococcota; class Myxococcia; order Myxococcales; family Archangiaceae; genus Cystobacter; species Cystobacter fuscus. Next base: position 128,133 of record NZ_ANAH02000020.1, read on the forward strand.
TCGACTGGATCATCAGCCTGCCCTGGTACGAGGAGACCCAGGACCGTCTGGACGTCGTCGAGGCCGAGCGCGTGCTCAACGAGGACCACTACGGCCTCAAGCGCCCCAAGGAGCGCATCCTCGAGTACCTGGCCGTGCAGCAGCTGGTGAAGAAGCTCAAGGGCCCCGTGCTCTGCTTCGTGGGGCCTCCGGGCGTCGGCAAGACGTCGCTCGCGCGCTCCATCGCCCGCGCCACCGGCCGCAAGTTCGTGCGCCTGTCGCTCGGCGGCGTGCGCGACGAGGCGGAGATCCGCGGCCACCGGCGCACGTACATCGGCGCCATGCCCGGCAAGCTCATCCAGTCGCTCAAGAAGGCGGGCAGCAACAACCCCGTCTTCCTGCTCGATGAGATCGACAAGATGTCCACCGACTTCCGTGGCGACCCGAGCGCGGCGCTGCTGGAGGTGCTGGACCCCGAGCAGAACCACAACTTCAACGACCACTACCTGGACCTCGACTACGACCTGTCCAAGGTGATGTTCATCTGCACCGCGAACACGATGCACAACATCCCCGGTCCCCTCCAGGACCGCATGGAGGTCATCCGCATCGCCGGCTACACCGAGCCGGAGAAGCTCAACATCGCGCGGCGCTACCTCTTGCCCAAGGAGCAGGAGGCCAACGGTGTCGCGGACCTGAAGATCGAGTTCAAGGCCGAGGCCCTGCGCACCATCATCCACCGCTACACGCGCGAGTCCGGCGTGCGCTCGCTCGAGCGTGAGGTGGGTGGCGTGTACCGGAAGATCGCCCGGGACGTGCTCAAGAACGGCAAGCGCGACATCACCGTCGATCGCAAGCTGGTGATGAAGTACCTGGGCACCCCGCGCTTCCGCTACGGCATGGCCGAGCGCGAGGATCAGGTGGGCATCGTCACGGGCCTGGCCTGGACGGAGCTGGGCGGAGAGATCCTCACCACCGAGGCCACGGTGATGCCCGGCAAGGGCAAGCTCATCATCACCGGCAAGCTCGGCGAGGTGATGCAGGAGTCGGCCCAGGCCGCCATGTCCTACGTGCGCACGCGGGCGGACAAGTTCGGCATCGATCGCAAGATGTTCGAGAACTACGACATCCACGTGCACCTGCCCGAGGGCGCCATCCCCAAGGACGGCCCGTCCGCCGGTGTCACCATGTGCACCGCGCTCGTGTCCGCGCTCACCAAGGTCCAGGTGCGCCGCGACGTGGCCATGACGGGTGAAATCACCCTGCGCGGCCGTGTGCTGCCCATTGGCGGCCTCAAGGAGAAGACGCTCGCCGCGCACCGCGCCGGCATCAAGACCGTCCTCATCCCCAAGGCGAACAAGAAGGACCTCAAGGACATCCCCAAGAAGATCCGCGCCCAGCTGAGAATCGTCCCGGTGGAGTTCGTGGACGACGTGCTGCGCGAGGCCCTCGTCCTGGAGAAGCCCGAGGAGTTCGGCCGCAAGACCGAGACGCCCAAGGTCACCGTGGAGCCCTCGGCGGCGGTGTAAGGGCCCTGGCCTGAAGATTGAGTAGTCCCCACCGGGCTCCAGGACTCGTCTCCTGGGGCCCGTGGTCTTTTCCACACCCGTCCAGCGACGCGGTACAACCCTGGCTCCGTGGCTCCCCTCGCGCGCTCCCCTTCTTCCGCCCTGCTGCTCGCGCTGCTGCTCGTGGCCGCGGGCTGCGGCCGCTGTGGCTTCCAGCCCGAGCCGGGCGTCAAGGTGGTCGTCCCCGCGATGCCCACCACCCTCGACTGGAGCTACTCGGACCCCATCAACTGGGCCAACTACCCCGTCATGCTCGCCACCCAGCGCGGCCTCACCACGCTCGCGCCGGACCACTCCGTGCGGCCCGGGCTCGCCGCGCGCTGGGAGCGCTCCGTCAACGACTCGGGCCAGGAGGTCTACACCTTCCACCTGCGCGAGGACGTGCGCTGGTCCGATGGCACTACGCCCCTCACCGCCCAGGACTTCGTCTTGGGCTGGCACCGCGCCCTCCAGGGCCGCGAGCGCGGAGAGATGGCGGACCTCGCCGGTGCCGAGGAGGTGCTCGCCCTCCAGGAGCGGCGGGCCCCGGCCGAGCAGGTCCAGGCCGCGCTCGCGCGCACCGGCGTCGAGGCGATGGACGTGCACACCCTGCGCGTCACCCTGAGCCGGCCCCGGGGCTACTTCCTCTCGCGTCTGGCCAACGTCTACCTCTTCTTCCCCGTGCCCTCGGCGGTGCTCGCGGGCCGGAGCGAGGAGGGCATCCGGGACTACTTCGATCGACCCCGGGACGGACACCCGCTCGCGCTCGGCCCCTACCGCGTCGAGACGTGGGACCGTGCCGGCGAGCGCGTGCGGCTCGTGCACAACCCGCACTCGGCCTTCCCTCCACCGCTCGGCCCCGGGGAGCAGGTCGTCCCCGTGCTCACCCTGCTCAAGTCCGAGGTGGGCCCGGCCCTCTACGAGCGGGAGCGGGTGGACTTCGTCTTCGTCGACAGCGCCCTCGCGCTCCAGGGCAAGCCTCCGGCGGATCTCCAGCGCGAGCCGCTGCTCTCCACCTACTTCCTCGCCTTCAACACCGAGCGCGCGCCGCTGGACAGGCCCGAGGTGCGGCGAGCGATCTCCCAGGCGATCGACCGCGAGGCGCTCATGAAAGGCCTGTTGCCGCGGGCTCGGCCCGGAAATGAGCTGCTGCCGCCGGAGCTGCCCGGTGCCGCCACGCCCGAGGAGGCGGCGCGGCTGCCCGACTTCGCACCCGAGCGGGCCCGGGAGGTGCTGGCCGGGGTGCCCGGACTCGAGCGGCCCCTGCGGCTCGTCTACCGGGCGGGGGATTCCTTCGTGCCCGAGACGGCCATCGCCGAGCGCCTGGTCGCCCAGCTGGCCCGGGTGGGCATCCAGGTGACGCTGGATGCGCGCTCGGACTACTCCGCCGAGGTGGCCCGCCGCACGCCCGCGGGCCCGCGGGCCTATGATCTCTACCTGCGCCGTCTGGGCGCGGACTACGCGCACCCCAACACCTTCTTCACCCTCTTCGAGCGCAATGGTCTGCACCAGACGGGCTGGGAGACGCAGCGCGGAGGCGAGCCCATGGCCCGCTTCGAGTCGCTGCTGGATCAAGCCGACGCCGAGGCCGACATCGCCCGGGCGCGCGTCCTGTACTCCCAGGCCCAGACGCTCCTGCTCGACGAGATGGCGGTGATCGCGCCGCTCTACCATCCGGACCGCTACTTCCGGGTCCGCTCCTTCCTGCACGGCGTGGACGTGGACCCCTTCAACTTCCTGTCCCTGCGCGACCTGCGCCGGGCCGGGCCCTCCACGGAGGCGCGCTGATGTCTCCCGTGTTCGTCCGCCTGGGCCGGCAACTGGTGCTCGTTCCCGTGGTGGCGCTCGCGTCCTACTTCCTCATGGCCGCGCTGCCGCTCACCAGCGAGGACGAGTCCAAGCGGCAGGTGCCGCCCGAGGTGCTCGCCTCCTACCGCCGGGACCTGGGCCTGGGCGAGCCGCTCGGCTTCCTGCGGCCGTGGCAGAAGCTCGTGCGCGGCGAGCGCCTGGGGACGAGCGCCCAGGGCGTCACCGGGGATGAGCTGGCGTGGAAGCTGTCGGGCAGCGTGGGCGTGGGGCTGGTGGCGCTCGTGCTCGCGCTCGGGTGGGCCCTGGCGTACGCGCTGCTCCGGGCGAGGTGGCGCCGGGGCCGGCTCGCCGTGCTCTCCGACGTGCTGCCCGCCATCGCCTTCGGCACGCCTGTCTTCATCCCCGCGCTGCTGCTCGCCCCCGAGGTGGTGGAGCGCGGCCACCTGCTACCCGAGCTCTGTGCCGCGCTCGTCATCTCCGTGTGGCCGGGCGTCTTCCTGGGCACCCTGGTGGCGGACGCGCTCGACACGGAAATGGCGCGCGACTACGTGCGCACCGCGCTCGGCAAGGGCCTGTCCCCCCGCGCCGTGCTCTGGCGCCACGTGCTGCCCAACGTGCTGCCCGCCCTGTTGGACGCCGTGGGCCCCGTGGCCACCGCGCTGCTCGCCGGCTCCTTCGCCGCCGAGCGCGTCTTCGGCCTGCCCTACTTCGGCCAGCTCTACGTCCTCGCCGTGCTGCAGAAGCAGGTGGCCGTCGTGGTCGTGTCCACCACCGTGTTCGCCTCGCTGCTCGTCGTCGTCGGCCTGGCGGTGGAAGTCGTGCGCTTGCTCGTGGACCCGCGCGCCCGGGAGGCCTCCTCATGAGCCGCGTCCCCCCGAGGGCCTGGGTCGGGCTCGTGCTGCTCGTGGGCCTGGGGCTCGCGAGCTGGCTGGCCGGCCGGATGTTTCCCGAGGCCCTGTCCCACACCTGCCCCCTGGGCATGGACCCCTCCCACCCCGACCGGAGCGTGTGCGAGCTGGCGTTCGGGGGCTTGTGGGTCTCCCTGGTGGTGGGGCTGACGGCCGGGGCGGTGTCCACGGCGGTGGGGCTCGGGGTGGCGATGGGCGCCCGGGCGGCCGGGGGCTGGCTGGAGCATCAGATCCTGCGCGGGGTGGATGCCTTCTTCGCCCTGCCGGACGTGCTGGTGGTGATGGTGCTGCAACTGGCCGGTCAATCCCTCCTGGATGCCGGGCAGGCGGGCGGGCTCGGCCCCTTCGGCTTGATGGTGATGTCGCTGGCACTGGTGGGGTGGGCGGGGCCGGCGCGCATGTTCCGCAACCGGCTCGCCACCCTGGAGGCCCAGGAATTCGTCGCCGCCTCCCGGGCACTCGGCGCGGGAAGGGGGCACCTGCTGCGCGTCCACCTCTGGCCGGCCCTGCGCCCCTTCGTGCTCGCCGTCTTCCTCAGCCGCCTGCCCACGGCGATCCTCACCGAATCCACCATCAGCTTCTTCGGCATCGCCCGGATGGAGCCCATGTCGCTCGGCCGCTACCTCGGCACGAGCTATGCCGCGCTCATCTACGAAGGAGGCGCACGCGTGGTGTTACCCGCTTGGATACTCCTGGTGCTGGTGGTGCTTGGCGCCTCTCTTGCTTCCCAGGGACTTGGGTCGGGAACGCGCCGCGTCTAGCCCCGGGGGGGGAGGCGGTTCCAAAGGGCAGTGCCTAATGTGGAATCCCAGGCCCGGATGCATCCGTTGCCTATCAACTGAACTCTTTCACTTCAGCGAAGGTTGCCATGTCCACCGTCAACGAGGAGCTTCCCATCGCCACGGGTCACGCCCGGACCCGGGATGACGACAACCTCAAGCTGGAACAGGTCAAGGGCTCGGTCCTGATCGTCGAGGACGATCCGGCGCACCGCGAGCTGCTGGTGGAGCTGGTGAGCCAGTGGGGTTACGAGGCCCTTCCCGTGGGGAGCGCCGAGGAGGCCGAGTTCGCCGTGCGCAACAAGCGCATGGACGCGGCCATCGTGGACGTCTTCCTGCCCGGCCGCAGCGGCACCAACCTCATGGCCCGGCTCCGGGAGAAGTTCCCCCAGTCGGTGCTCATCGGGGTGAGCGCCATGAGCGACGCGTCCATGGCCCGCAAGTGCAAGGGCCTGGGGGCGGATCTGTTCATCGGCAAGCCCCTCAACCCGGAGAAGCTCGCCCAGGCGCTCCAGTCCCAGCACAAGAGCTGGCACTAGGCCCGCGCGGGCCCGGGCATTGGTCTCGGGGACGAATGGGTTGCGCCGAGAGGGGGAAGGGCGGAAACTTCCCTCTGTGCAGACACTCGTTCCTGGCCTCCTCGTGGCGATGCCACAACTGACGGACTCGAACTTCCGGCGCTCGGTGGTCCTCATGCTCGAGCATGGGGAGGCGGGCTCCATGGGCCTGGTCATCAACCGGGGTGCCTCCCTGACGTTGGGGGACCTGGCCAAGAACCAGTCCCTGGCGATCGCCCCCGAGCGCTCCCGGCAGCCCGTCTTCATGGGCGGCCCGGTGGAGAACCATCGCGGCTTCGTCCTGCACAACAACGAGCAGGTGACGGAGAAGCACGAGGTGGTGCCCGGGCTCTACCTGAGCCTCACCCTGGACACGCTCGGCCCCCTGCTCAAGGACCCGTCGGCCCACCTGCGCTTCTGCCTGGGGTATGCCAACTGGGGTCCCCACCAGTTGGAGAGCGAGCTGGCCTCGGGTGCCTGGCTCTTCGCCGAGGCGTCCGCTCGTCCGGTGCTCGAAGGCGACCCGGGTCTGCTATGGGACAGCACCCTGAAGAGCATGGGGGTGGATCCCGCCATGCTGCTCAAGGGGAAGGGACTGAACTGATGCTTGATCCGAATTTCATCCGCGAGCGGATTCTCGGCGCGCTGCCCGGCTCGGAGGTGGACGTGAACGACACCACCGGCACGGGAGACCACTTCGAGGCGCGCGTGGTGAGCCCGTCCTTCGCCGGCAAGTCCATGGTGGAGCAGCACCAGCTGGTGTACGCGCCGCTGCAGCAGTGGTTGAAGTCCGGCGAGCTGCACGCGCTGGCGCTCAAGACCTATTCGCCCGAGCAGTGGAAGAAGCTCGGGTCCCGATAACCAGGAGTGAGAGAGATGACCCCCGAGCTCAAGGCCCGTTTCGACGCTGAAGTGAAGAACCACAAGATCGTGCTGTTCATGAAGGGCAACGCGCTCTTCCCCCAGTGCGGCTTCTCCGCGCGCGCGCTGCAGATTTTGCAGCAGCACGGCGAGGTGCACACGGTGGACGTGCTGGCCGACCCCGCGGTGCGCCAGGGCATCAAGGACTACTCCAACTGGCCCACCATTCCGCAGGTGTTCATCCACGGGAAGTTCGTGGGCGGCTCGGACATCCTCATGGAGCTGGAGGAGCGTGGCGAGCTGGCGGACCTGGTGGCGGGCAAGAGCCCGGCCTGAGTCTCCCCGAGGCCCTCTCGTGCTGACGCGAGAGGGCCCGAGCACCCCCGCGACGCGCGGGTTCTGGACCCGACGTGGCCTCGACCGCCCCCCGACTGAGTGAAGAGAACGCCGAGGCGCTCGAGCCGGAAGGCTCCGGGCCCTCGCCCGTGGGACCCCTGGGGCTCGTCTCCTCGCCGGAAGCGCGCGAGACGCGCTCGTGGAAGGATCGGCTCCGGGCCTTCCGGGCGCGCCATGCGAAGGCGGAGCTGGCGCTCTTGTTCTTCGCGAGCTTCGCGTACGACATCCTCACGCTGCCGCGCATCGACAACCGCTTCACGCTCACCAAGCAGGGGCTGTTCCTCGCCGTGCTGGGGTGGCTGTTGTGGCTGGAGCTGCGCTGGCGCGAGGGGGCCGCGCCCCCGAAGGGGCTGTCCCGGGTGTGGCGCTTTCGCGAGGACGCGCTGCACTTGCTGCTCGGCGGCCTGCTGAGTCCCTACACGCTCTTCTATTTCAAGAGCGCCTCCGGGCTGACGTCGTTCCTGTTCCTCGCGAGCGTCTTCGGGGTGCTGGTGGCCAACGAGCTGCCGCGCTTCCGGGCGCGGGGGCCGGTGGTGCGCGTGGGGCTCTACGCGTTCTGCCTCACCTCGTACTTCGCGTACCTGCTGCCGGTGGTGCGCGGCTACTACAGCGGGATGTTGTTCCTGTGGGCCGCGGGCCTGTCCGCCGCGGTGATGGGCGTGCTGGCGGTGGTGGTCCATGGCCGCGGGAGCGAGGGCCGGCACCCGTGGTGGCACATCCTCGTGCCGGGGTGGGGCGTGCAGGCGGTGCTGCTCGGCCTGTACGCGCTCAAGGCGATTCCTCCGGTGCCCCTGTCCCTGCTCGAGAGCGGCATCTACCACGACGTGCAGGTGGTGAAGGGGCCTCGGGGCCGCGACTACCGGCTGTTGCACGAGGGCGGTGGGTGGAGGCCCTGGGAGCGAGGGGATCAGCACTTCCGGGCGCGCCCGGGCGATCGCGTCTACTTCTTCGCCAGCATCTTCGCGCCCACGAGCTTCAAGCCCCAGTACCCGGGGGACAAGGGCACGCGGCTGCTGTTGCGCTGGGAGTACGACGATCCGAAGAAGGGCTGGACGGAGTTCCACACCTACGGGGGCCTGTACCTGGGGAAGGGTGGGCGGGATGGGGGCTTCCGCACGTTCGCGTACCTGACGGCGCCCCGGCCCGGCGACTGGCGCGTCTCGCTGGAGACCGAGGATGGGCGGGAGGTGGGCCGGCTGTCCTTCACCGTCACGCCCGATACCTCCACGCAGGAGCGCGAGTTCAAGGTGACGGCGGGCTGAGGCTCAGGCCGGGTGGGGCGCCTCCGCCCTCAACAGGGCGAGCTGCCCCAGGAGCACGGGGACGGCGGTCTCCACCCGGAGGATGCGCGGCCCGAGCGAGAAGGGGCGGAAGCCGTGTTGCGCGAGGAGCTCGGCCTCGAAGGGCACCCAGCCGCCATCGGGTCCCACGGCGAGCACCACGCGCGGCGCGGCCTGGACGCCCACCCGGGAGAGGGGCTCGGGAGCGGGCGGGTGGGGCAGGAGGCGGAGCGCCTCGGTGCCGAAGAGGGTGTCGAGTTCGTCCTCGACGAAGGGGCGGAAGCGCTCGCGCACGAGCACCTCGGGCAGCCGGGTGTCTCGGGCCTGCTCGAGTCCCTGGAGGAGCAGCTCCGCGACGAAGTCCCCGGCGAGCACCTTGGAGTCGAAGTAGCTCTTCTCCACGCGGGCGGCGTTGACGAGCACGACGCGGTCCACGCCGAGCTGGGCCACGGCGGGCAGCACGCGCTTGAGGGCCTTGGGGCGGGGAATGGCGAGCACCAGGTCCACGCCCGCTCGGGGAGGGGGCGGCTCGGTGAGGGAGACGCGCAGGCGGAGCAGGCCGGGGGTGTTTTCCAGCACCTCGCCGGTGCCCACGAGCCCTCCGAGTCTGCCCACCCGGAGCGTCTCGCCGGGCTCGGCGCGGAGGACCTCGCGGGCGTGCTGGGCGCGGCGGCCCGTCATCTGGACGGTGCCGTCGGGGAGGAAATCCGAGTCGTGGAGGAGGAGCAGGTTCACGGTTCCTTGTCCTAAGCGGAAACCGCCCGCACGGGGCGGAGTTTCCGCAGGGACTCGGGGCTTCAGCGAGCGCCGCGTCGCCGGGTGGCCACCAGCACCCCGCCCGTGAGCACCGCCAGCCCGAGCCATCCTCCCGAGACGATGAAGCGGTATGCGCCACCGCCGGGAAAGTCGTTCTCGTCCGAGACGAGGATGACATCTCCCCCGAGGTCGTCGTCGCTTTGGAATTGCCGACGGTTGTCCAGTCCAGGCTGCGCGCGCAGCGCGACCCCGCAGGTGGGATCGTCGGCGAAGAAATACTCGTACGTGAAGAGCTTGAGCAGCACGGCCAGCAGGCTCACGACCACGAGTCCCAGGCTCAAGGCCTTCACGGTCCACCCAGCTTCAGCGCGCTGCGGAAGGCCTTCAGATGCTTGTACATGACCTCACCGGGACACTCCGTGGTCTTCTTGTAATCGCGGTGCCCACCCAAGAGCCGGAGGGTGGGGAACTCGGTCTTCAAGGTGAGGATGAGCTTCGAGGCGGCATCGAGCTGGGTCTTCGAGAGATCATCATCGTCGAAGTCCCACCAGTTATGGTCGAAGTCTCCCATCATCAGGATGCCCACCTTGGACGTGTTGGCCCCCTCGACGTGGGAGCCTTTGTACCTCAGGTCGCGCCCTTCGTAGATGGTTCCCTTGGGATGGACGAGGTAGTGGTACCCGACGTCATCCCAACCTCTGTCCTCCATGTGCTTCGTTTCAATCTGCTTTGGGATCCGTCCCCCCTCCGTTTCCGGAGTGATGGATGACGACCGTCGTGTAGTCCCAGTCCCGGTCCATGGTGCCGTAGTTGGGGGACCGGGCTCCCCATTTCCCGCGCCGGACGATGGAGTGCTTCGCGGCGATGCGATCGATCACCTGAAGTCGTGGATCCTGACCCGGAACGGAGGCAGGGCGCACCGCACCCACCACGGTGTTCCCTCGGACCCGCGGCGAGGCGGTGGACCCCCCGCCCGCCTTGGCGGAGATGGCTTTCGGCTGACTCGCGACCTGTCCCTGGGGTTGAACCTTCTGGCTCGACTGTCTGCATGCCACGCAGGTGAGTGGCGCACCATGCTCGCATCGAAGCGAGATCTTGCAGGTGATGCACTGGTTGGACGGCATGCCGTGGATGCAGAGGTTCATCACAAGGCGCCCCCTTCTCGCTTGCCCAGGTTTGTTCACGGAGTCCGGCGACCGGGGCTTGGCGGAATCTACCATGCCGGGAAGGGAGCCAGGCACTTCCCTGGACGGTGCTGGCACGAGCCGAGAGGGGCTCTTGCCGCCTGCCCCGGGGGCCGATAAAGCGCGGGGGTGCGTTCTCTCTGTCTGCGGTGCCTTCGTCCCCAGGCCACGTGCTACTGCGCGCGCGTGCCCCGGGTGGACTCGCGCACCCACGTCGTCTTCCTCCAGCACCCCCGCGAGCGGCGGGTGGCCATCGGCACCGCCCGCATGGCGCACCTGTCCCTGCCCAACTCCGAGTTGCACGTGGGCGTGGACTTCACCGGCCACGCCCGCCTCGCCGAACTCGCCGCCCGTCCCGAGCGCGTCGCCGTCCTCTTCCCCGGCGAGGAAGCCATGTCCCTCGAGGAGGCGAGGGCGAACCCCCCCGAGACGCTCATCGTGGTGGATGGCACCTGGCCGCTCGCGCGCAAGCTGGTGAAGACCAACCCGCTGCTCGCGGGTCTGCCGCGCATCGGCTTCGTCCCGCGCCGCCCGAGCAACTACCGCATCCGCGCCGAGCCGGCCGACCACTGTGTCTCCACCATCGAGGCCGTGGTGGAGGTGCTGGGCCTGCTCGAGGGCGGCCAGGAGCGCTTCGACACGCTGCTCGGCGCCTTCGACTTCATGGTGGACACGCAGCTCGAGCGCCAGTCGACGCGCGAGGGCCCGGGGCGCAAGCGTCTCTACAAGGCTCCCTGGCGGCCGCCCCTGGAGCTGCGCTCGATCGCCGAGGACTTCGAGCACCTGGTGCTCCTCTACGCCGAGGCCAACGCGCACCCCCAGGAGGAGAACCTCCCCTCGGAGCTCGCGCACCTCGTGGCGGTGCGGCCCTCCACCGGCGAGCGTCTGGAGGCGGTGCTCGCGCCGCGCCAGCCGCTCGCGCGCAGCACGTCCCTGCACGTGGAGCTGTCCGAGGCGGAGCTGCTCGCGGGCGAGTCCGTGGAGTCGGGCCTCGCGCGCTTCCAGGCCTTCCTGCGCCCGGGGGACAAGCTCGCGGTGTGGACGATGTTCGCGTTGGATCTGCTGCGGCGCGACGGCTTCCCCGTGCCCGAGGCGGTCAACGTGCGGCTCGCGAGCGCGCGGGCGCTCAAGCAGAAGACGGGCGGGGTGGAACAGGCGGCGGAGCTGCTGGGGGGGCCTCGGCTCGAGCCCTGGGCTCGGGGGCGCGCCGGCCGGCGCATCGCGGCCCTGGAGGCGGTGGTCCGTGCCCTGGCGGAGCGGGGCCGGGCCACCGAGCCCCCCGCCCGGCGGTCCATGGCCCAGGGCCACGTCCCTCCGGAACGGGGTGGGGGCCACTAGCTCACGTGGGGTCCGGCCGCGGCGTCTTGGGGCCGCTGGCGGGCAGCGACGGCTTGGCGATGTAGCTGGCGGGCAGCTCGCCGGTGAGCGCGTCGAGGAAGACGACGATGTTCCGGGTCTCGGTCTCGGAGAGCTGCTTGCCGAGCTGGTGCTGGGCCATGAGCTTCACGGCCGTCTGCAACTCGGAGATGGAGCCGTCGTGGAAGTAGGGCGCCGTGCGCGACACGTTGCGCAGGGTGGGCACGCGGAAGACCATGCGGTCCGTCTCGCGCTTCGTCACGTCGTAGCGGCCCTGATCCTTGGTGGGGTAGGGCACGATGACGCCGAGCTTCACCAGCGAGCCGCCCAGGGCGGGGCCGTAGTGGCACTGCTGGCAGCCCTGATCCATGAACGTCTTGAGGCCGGCCTTCTCCGCGTGGGTGAGCGCCTGCTCGTCCCCGGCGAGGTACTTGTCGAAGCGCGAGGGCGTGACGAGCTGCCGCTCGAAGGCGCCAATGGCCTTGGCCAGGTTGTCGTACGTCACCGGATCGGCCTGTCCGGGGAAGGTCTTCTGGAAGGCGGTGACGTAGCCGGGAATGGACTTGAGCGTCTCGACGACGTGCTCGGCGCTGGGCATCGCCATTTCCACGGGGTTGAGGATGGGGCCCTTGGCCTGATCCTCCAGGGTGGCGGCGCGGCCGTCCCAGAACTGGGTGAGGTGGGCACCGGAGTTGTACACCGTGGGCGAGTTGCGTCCGCCCAGCTGGCCCTTGTGGCCGGTGGAGAAGGACTTGCCGTCCACGCCGAAGCGGTTCAGGTCGTGGCAGCTGTTGCAGGAGAGCTGCTGGTTCTTCGACAGGCGGGTGTCGAAGTACAGCATCCGGCCCAGCTCCACCTTCTCCGCGGTGATGGGGTTCTTCGCGTCCTCGAACCGGCCGGGCAGCGCCTTGAACGCGGTGAGCTGCGCGCGGTTGATGATGACGTTCTGGGCGGCGGAGGTCAGCGCCTCCACGGTGGGCTGCGCCGGCTGCGCGAAGGCGGAGGCCCCGGCGGTGGCGGTGACGACGAGGAGAGGACGAACGAGGGTCTTGAAGGTCATGGAGTCTGCTCTCACTGAGCTTCGCGGCCGGGAACTCCTGTCGGAGCGAGGTGGGGGACGCCGGAAGCGAGCGTGAAACTAGCAGTCTCCTGGGCGGCGAGGGAACCCATGGGGGGGCTCGCACTCCAGCCAGCCGGGCAGGCGGCTAGTCGCCGAACACCGTCACGCAGTACTTCGCGTAGAGGCCGAGGATGTTCTCGAACTTGTGGTCCACGTGGGTGATGCGGGTGATGTTGGCCTTGCGGGCCGCGTCCGAGGCGGTGGCGTCTCCGGTGGTGACGATGCCCAGGATGGACGTCACACAGCCCTCGGCGCTCTTGCTGCCCAGCCGCGTCTGCTCGTTGATGAACTCGCGCGCCGACGTGGACGCGTAGAGCGACGTGGTCCCGATGACGGGGCGGCCCACGAACGCCACGCCCGCGCAGCCCGGCAGCATCGTGGCTCCCAGGCTCAGCAGGGCCAGGGCGGACAGCTTGTTCATCAGGTGCATGGGTCCTCGCTCGGTTCAGAGGCGACCGCGGTCGCTGCATCTAACCCGTGCGTGACGCGGAGGCAAATTCCAGGTGCCTCAGGAACGTGCCCCGCCCTCGACGGGCAGGGGACGCGCGCGCCACGCCGAGGAATCCGGGGTTTTGCGACCGGAGCGGCCCAGGCGTTGGCCCAACCACGCAATTCCGTAACACACCGCGAGCAGGGTGACGCCCACGAGCAACGCGGCCGGCAGACCCAGCGTGGGGCCCACGCGGCCGGCGAGTCCCGCCGTGCCTGCCCAGCCGTACACCACGGGCAGGTGCAGCACGTAGAGCCACAGGGAGGCGCGGCCCAGCGGCGCCAGGGGCCGGGTGAGCAACTGGGGCAGCAGGTTGATGGCGCCGAGCACCAGCAGGCCCTCGCCCACGCGGAAGGCCACGAGCCACGCGCTGGTGGGGCTCCAGTCCGCGGTCAGGCGCGAGGTCAGCGCCAACAGTCCCGCGCCCAGCGCGCCCAGCGCCAGGCCCTGGGGCCACCCCGGCCGCAGCGCTCGCGACAGGTGGGCGGTGAGCGCTCCGGCGAAGAAGAAGCCCGCCCAGGGAAAGAGCGGGAAGCGCGAGCCCGGCATGCCCACCGCCTGCCGCAGCTCGATGGGGCCCGGCGCGGCGGCGCCCCAGGCCCAGGTGCTCGCCAGCGGAATGCCCACCGCCAGCACGGCCAGGGCGAGGGCCCGGGTCCAGGTGCCGCGCGCGAGGGCGAGCACCAGGGCGCCCACCCCCAGGCTCACGCCGATGCACTGCAGGGCATCGAAGGAGAAGAGGAGCGTGCGCAGCTCCTCGCCCCAGCCCAGCCAGTGCACGGTGCCCCAGCCCGGCCAGTGCAGGAAGTAGCCGAGGAAGAGCAGCAGCAGCGCCCGTCGCAGCCGGCGGCCCATCGTCTGGCCCGCGCGCTCCCGGGAGGTGCCGAGCGCCGCCACCACCGCGAAGCCCGCCACCAACAGGAACAGGGGCGCGGTGACGCCCCGCAGCGTCCAGTACTGTTGCACCCACGGGTGGGTGCGCATCTCGGGGGAGAGCAGGGCGTCCAGCGTGTGCCCGAGCACCATGGCCACCACGGCCAGGCCGCGGGCCGCGTCGAGCCCGGGATGACGGGGCGAGGGCGTACGCAGATCGAAGAGCGAGGTGCCAGGTCGGGTCACGGCGCCCGATCATAGAGGCAAGTTCCCCGCTCGTCTCGAAAACCGCGGCCCTTCCTCCCTCCCCAGGCTGGCGTGGGCTCCTGCGCGATGGTGTCATGGCGCGAATGCGCCCGCTCGTGAGTCGACTCGCCGTGCTGCCCCTGTTGCTGTCCGTGTCGTTGTTCGCGCCCCTTCCCGCCTGGAGCCAGGTGGGGGAGAGCCCCAAGCCGGACCCCTGGTTCTCCTCGGACAAGGCGGCGCACTTCGCGCTGAGCGCGGGGCTGGCGGGCGCGGGCTACGCGGGGGGCGCGCTCCTCTTCGATGCGCCCGAGGCCCGCTGGCTCACGGGCGCGGGGCTGACGCTCGGCGTGGGGGTGGCCAAGGAGTTCTTCGACGCGGGGCGGGGGAGCATCTTCTCCTGGAAGGATCTCACCTGGGACGTGCTGGGGATGGCCACCGGGTTGTCGCTGTCGTGGGCCGTGGAGCGGCTCTTCTTCCCGCGCGGGGCGGGGGAGCGGGGCGTGGCCATGGGGCCTGTCCGGGAGCCTGCCCTCCGGGTGGACGGGGCAGGGCTCCCGGCAAGGATGCGCTTCACCCTGGCCCTGTCGTCCGGTGGGCGGGGCCATCCCCAAGGAGGGTCGGGTAATGGTAGGAGTAGGACAGTTCCCGTGGTGCTGTTCTTGATGGGAGGTTGGTAGATGAAGCGCAATCGGCTCTGGCTGGGCGTGGGACTCTTGTCCCTGGGTGCCCTCTCCACTTCTTGCAGCAAGGAGGCCCCCGCGCCCCAGGCCGCGCCGGCCCCCACCGCCGCGCCCCCGGCCGCGCCGGCCCCCACCGCCGTGGCGCCGGAGCCCCCACCGCGGATGGCCTACGCGAAGCTCGTCTCCTTCTTCCGCCCCTCGGCCTCCCAGGCCGCCGTGGCGAAGAAGGACACCCCGGAGCGCATCGCCCTGGGGCGCATGCTCTTCTTCGAGCCGCGCCTGTCGAAGAACCACGACATCTCCTGCAACACCTGCCACGACCTGGCCTCCTTCGGCGTGGACGGCAAGGCCACGTCCCCGGGACACAAGGGGCAGATGGGCAACCGCAACTCGCCCACCGTCTTCCACGCCGCCGGCCACATCGCCCAGTTCTGGGACGGCCGCGCCGCCACCCTGGAGGAGCAGGCCGCGGGGCCCATGCTCAACCCGGCGGAGATGGCCATGCCCAGCGAGAAGCACGTGCTGGCCACGCTCAACTCCATTCCCCAGTACGTGAAGGCCTTCAAGACGGCCTTCCCGGGGGACAAGAAGCCCGTGAGCGTCACCAACGTCGCGCGCTCCCTGGCCGCCTTCGAGCGCGAGCTGCTCACCACCGCTCGCTTCGACAAGTACCTCGCCGGCGACGAGCAGGCCCTGAGCGAGCAGGAGCGGCGCGGGCTCAACCTCTTCGCCGGCTCCGGCTGCACCACGTGCCACAACGGCCCCTCCGTGGGCGGCACCTCCTTCCAGAAGCTCGGCCTCATCGAGGACTACCCCACCGAGGACAAGGGCCGCTTCGACGTGACGAACGACGAGGAGGACATGCACAAGTTCCGCGTGCCCACCCTGCGCAACGTGGAGAAGACCGGCCCCTGGTTCCATGACGGCTCGGTCAAGGACCTGGCCACCGCGGTGCGCCTCATGGGCAAGCACCAGCTCGGCATGACCCTGAGCGACTCCGAGGTGGACGACATCGTCGCCTTCCTCAAGAGCCTCACCGGCGAGCTGCCCGGGCCCGATCTGCTCGCGCCCCCGGAGCTGCCGCCCAGCACCGCCAGCACCCCCAAGCCGGATCCCACCTAAAGACTCGCCTCTTGGGCCAGGGAGCATTAGGAAGGCGGCGCCATGCTCACTCTGCTCTTCAAGGCCCACTCCGGCCTGCGCTACCTGGTCCTCCTCATGGGGCTCGTCGCCCTCGCCTACTTCGTCTACGGGTTCGCCACGAAGCGCCCCGTGGACAAGAAGGTGCGCATCCTCGGCTCCAGCTTCGCCGGCCTGCTCGACACGCAGATCCTCCTGGGCCTCGTGCTGCTGGGCGCCGGCTGGCCCTTCCAGCCCATGCTCTGGGGCCACCTGACGCTCATGCTGCTGGCGGCCGTGCTGGCCCACGTCCTGCTCGTCATCAACCGCAAGCGCCCCCAGCCCGGCTTCCTCCTGCCGCTCATCGCCGTGGGCGGCGCCCTGCTGCTCGTCGTCGGGGGCATCCTCGCCATCGGCCGCGGCGTGTTCGCCTCCACCTCCCTCGGTGGGTGACACGATTCTTCCCTGTCGAAGGATGTCACCTCCCGTGCGGGGCTGTGCACCCGGGGGCCATTGCCTTCCATGCTGGCTCCGGATGAGTTGATACTTGCCGCGGGTGGCCAGGAGTACTTTCGGGAAGAGCTCCGCGCGGAGAGTGGACCCGCCTGTTGGACGAAGGGGTGTTCCCCATGGGTAGCGAAGCCGATACTGGAGTCTCGATGATGCTCGGCTCGGAAGAGGAGTTGCAGGCGCGTCTGGCCCTCACGGGACCGGGGGACGTGGCGCGTGGCATCTTCATGAACAGCCTGTTGGACCTGCTGCGCCAGTTCGGCGACGAGGAACTGCTGCACCAGTGCCTCGCGCTGGGCGGCGAGCAGCGCTTCCTGGAGTTCTTCAACTACCCGCTGAGCACCTGGCTGAAGATGGCCTACCCCGCGGCGCGGCGCATGAGCGAGAAGTACGGGGACTTCTCGGCGGCCATGTGGGAGATGGGCTACCAGGCCTCCAAGGCCTTCTACGCCTCGAGCGCCGGAAAGGTGCTGGTGCTGCTGGCGCGCAATGATCCCCTTCGGCTGCTCAACAACATGCCCTCCACCACGCACGCGGTGCTGGGGGACAACACGGGCATCGATCAGATGAAGCGCACGGGCCAGTCGCACGGCATCCTCTCCTACAAGCGCGACCTGGTGCCCCGCCCGTTCAACGAGGGCGCGCTGCACGCGTCGCTCGAGGCCGTGGGCGCCAAGGAAGTGTCGGTGCATGCGCGCGCGCTGGGACCCTACGATACGGACTACGAGCTGTCCTGGTCGTGACCAGGGGCAGGCACACCGCATGGCCGACAAGCGCCGCTTCGATCTCTTCGCCCAGTTCCTCGTCGAGCGCTTCACCGCCCCGCGCATCTTCGACATCGCCGGAGGACAGGGCCGTCTGAACGAGGCCCTGTCGCGGCTGGGCCGCACCGTCACCACGTTCGACTCGCGGCACAAGCACCTGCCCGTGCGCTACGAGCAGCGGATGTTCACGCTCGACGAGCCGTGTGAGTGCGACCTGCTCGTGGGCATGCACCCGGATGGGGCCACGCGCATCATCATCGAGTACGCGGCGAAGCACCGGCTGCCCTTCGCCGTGGTGCCGTGCTGCTCGGACAACGGCATGCCCTACAACCCCTGGCGGCGCTTTCTGGCGGACCTGGCGCGCGAGCAGGGCTTTCCCTCGGTGGAGGAGCACGCGCTGCCCATGGACGGCCGCGCCCGGATCGTCCTCGGCGACTTCGGCCCCTCAGCCCGGCAACCACGCGCTGGCCCTCAGTAGCCCGCCCGCCACCCGGCGCGCCGTGGCCACGCGCCGCTGGAGCGCCGGCCTCCCCCGCGCCTCCACCGTCCAGTCGAAGTCCCGCAGCCGGGCGAGGAAGTCCTGGCGCACGCAGCCCTCGAGGCTGAAGACGTGTACGTCCTCCGTCCACCGCCGCGCCAGGCGCAAGTCCCGCGCGAGCTCCTCCCAGTCCAGCGCGGGCACCTCGATGAGGCCCGGCACGTCCACGCCGCCTCCGGTGACGCCCACGCCCACGGCGTGCGCCTGGGGGCCATAGCTCTCCAGCAACTCCGGGCCATAGGGGCGCACGAAGCTCGTGTAGAGCATCAACACCTCGCGGTCGGAGGGCACGTCGAGCACTCCGGTGAGCCGCTGCAGCAGCGTGGAGCGCGCCTGGCGCTCGTCCACGATGAAGGGCAACTGGTAGCTGTCCACCCGGTAGCCGTCGCCCCGGATGCGCTCCACCAGGGCGCGGTAGCTCGCCCGGGCCTCGCGCAACCTGCCTCCTCGCGCGAGCCGGGGTAGCAGCGCTGGCAACAGACGCCAGCGGTTGTCCAGAGCGCGCTGCATGTCGCGGATGTCCGGCTCGATGTCCAGGCCCACGCCGTCCCAGACGAGGCCCTCGGTGACGGTCCAGGCGCGCCAGTCCGCGTAGCGCCCGGCGGCCTGGGCCGCGTTGCCCTGGTGGAACCAGTAGCCCTGGTCCTTGGGCAGGAGTTGCCAGGCGATGACGGGCACGCCCGCCGCGTTCAACCGCCGCACCACCCCGGCGCGCTCGGGGCCCAGGTCGAGCACCCCGAGGCTCACGCTGGCGCGCAGGGCCTGGAGGTGCTCGAGGACGGACGGGGAGGCGAAGAGCGCCGTGAGCGGCCCGGCCTCCAGCTCGCAGAAGAAGGTGAGGCGGGCGGGGCCGGGCGTCGTCACGGGAGGGGCTCCCCGGGGTCTCAGCCGCGCGCGGCGCGGGCCAGTTGGACCTTGGTGGCCTTGGGCGCCTCGGACTCGCCCTTCATCCAGCTCTTCATCTCCGGGACGACCTTCTTGCTCCAGTTGCGGCTGGCGCGCACCTGGAGGAAGGCCACCACCAGCGCGTCCACCATGCCGGAGAGCTGCTCGGTGAGGTAGAGCCGCTCGAGGAGCTGATCATCCTCCTCCTCCGTCATGAGCTCCGGCAGCTTCGCCGCGCGGATGTCGAGGAACTCCGCGTCCAGCGTCACCTCGTACACCTTCTCGCCGTGGGTGAAGCGCAGCCGGGCCTGGTGCACGAGCAGCCCGCGGTCCAGCGAGTGGCGCACGTTCTCGGAGTAGGGCGCGAGCGTGCCCTTGGCCATCATCTCCGTCACGTCCCCGTTGACGCCGCGCAGCGTGCAGCGGCCCGTGTAGAGCACCTCCAGCCCCGTGCCCTCGAAGTCCACGAGCGCGCCGCCCGACTCCGAGCGCCACAAGAGCCAGGTGAGGAACTCGCGGCCGAGATAGGCCCGGCCCCGCAGGAGCTGTTCCCGGGCCTTGTCGCGCTCGACCTGGGCCTCGTCCCGCGTCTCCTCCTCGGTGGCTCCGCCGTCGACGCCCGTGTCACCCCTCATGAACGCCGCTTCGATTCGTGCCTGCTCACGCGTCGCCATGGCTCACCTCGCTGCTCTCGATCTCACTCTGGGAAATCTCCATGCCGATGAGCTCCGGGGTGGGGACCAGGTTCTCGTCGGAGATGCCGGCCTCGGCCGCGAGCGACACGGGCACCAGCGGCTGGAGCTTCACGTCGAAGGCCTCCTCGATGGCCAGGAGGATCTCCTCCACCGTCTTGCGGGAGGAGGCCCAGAGCTGCACCTGGTTCGTCTTCAGGTTCCAGCTCACGTCGTGCACCTTGGTGAAGGGCACGGCGCGCTGGCGCAGCATGTGCTTGATGGAGGCGCGGTTCTCGCTCTTCTCGCCGCGGGTGGGCGCCCGGCCGTTCTCCTTCTCGAAGGCCTTCTCCCACTTGCTCAGCTCCGCCTTGAGCACCGGCGCGGGCACCTTCACGGTGTCCACGCGGTAGCCGAACAGCGCGTACTCTCCATAGAGCACGCTGCCCGTGGAGAAGTCCGTGCCATCGGAGTTCTCCAACTCCACGAAGCCCGCGGCGCGCTCGTCCTCGGTCTTCTTCAAGTCGATGGGCTCGAAGTGCCCGGACTTCAGGCCCTTGGACAGCCAGCGTTTCGTGTCGGATGGGGCGTCTCCGGCCGGTGCGGACCGGAAGCGCGAGAAGGTGACTGCTCCACTCAGGACAGGCATGAGGGGGGGCAACTTGGACAAGCCGGGGTCCGCCGTCAAGCCACGCGGCGTATGGCCCTCCCGGCTGTCCAAACGCGGACGTGGCTGGTAGAGGAAGCCTGATGAACGACCTGCCCTTCGACGTCTCGCCCACCTTGTTGATCGCCCTGCCGGGGTTGCGGCTCTACGCGTTGTGTGCCGTGCTGCTCGTCATCAAGATGATCGCCGTGGGCATCTACACCGGAGTGGTGCGCTCGCGGCTCAAGGTGGCCACCAATCCCGAGGACGCGGCCCGCTTTGGCGCCCAGCTCGCCGACACGGAGCCCCCCGAGGTGGCTCGCGTGCTCCGGGCCCACCGTAACGATCTGGAGAACATCCCCGCCTTCCTCATCCTCGGCCTCGTGGCGGTGTTGCTGGGCGCTCCGTCGCTCGCCCTGAAGGTGGCCCTCATCGTCTTCACCGCCGCGCGCGTGGGACACTCCATCGCCTACCTCCGCTCCATGCAGCCCTGGCGCTCGATCAGCTTCGGCTTCGGCATGCTGTCCATGCTCACGGTGATGGTGCTCATCCTCATTCGCGTCTTCGCCTGAGCCCCCCAGCCCCCCCGAGGAGTTGCCCTTCATGCGCCCCATGCTCGACAGCCTGCCGGTCCTCTACCGGGATCTGCTTCCGGACTTCTTCCAGAAGGGAGTCCCCGTGGAGACCAAGGCCACGTGTGACTCGTGCGCCATGTGTCCCTCCTCGGCCTCGGGCACGGTGGAGTCCGTGGACGGAGTGAGCCGCCTGTTCCGGCCGGACACCAAGTGCTGCACCTACTACCCCCGCCTGCCCAACTTCCTCGTCGGGGCGCTGCTCTCGGACGGACGCGCCGAGCTGGCCGAGGGCCGGCGGCGCATGGAGGAGAAGATGGGCACCCGCCTGGGCGTGACGCCCCAGTGGGTGAAGGCCTCCGCGCGCTACAACCTGCTCTACCGCAACTCGCGCCAGTTCTTCGGCCGCGCCGCCTCCATGCGCTGCCCCTACTACGAGGAGCAGCAGGGCGGCTGCACCATCTGGCCCTACCGCGAGGCCGTCTGCTCCACGTTCTTCTGCAAGTACGTGGCGGGCGCGGACGGGCGCAAGTTCTGGATGACGCTCAAGACGTACCTGACGCTCGCGGAGATCCAACTGTCGCGCTACGCCGTGCTCCAGTTGCTGCCCGAGTACATCCTCGCGGGCCGCGACAAGCCGGAGCTGACGGACTCGCCGAGCGTGGAGGATCTGGACGAGCGGCCCGTGCCCGCCAAGGACTACACCGCGCTGTGGGGCAAGTGGGAGGGCCGCGAGGCGGACTTCTACCGGGCCTGTTACGACCTGGTGCGCGTGCTCACGCCCGAGCAGGTGGACAAGCTGCTCGGGCTCGATGGCGTCATCGAGCTCAAGGTGCTGGAGAAGAGCCACCGCGACGCCGTCACGCCCGAGCTGCCCAAGGTGCTCAAGCTCAACCCCGAGGCCACGGTGAAGTGGCTCGCGGACGGCAGCGTCGCGCTCGGGGCCTACAGCGAGTACGACGCCGTGGCGCTGCCCGGCATGGCCTACCAGCTCCTCGTGGAGTTCACCGGCCGCGAGCCCGTCGAGACGGTGCGCGAGCGGCTGCGCCAGGAGAAGCAGGCGGACCTGCACGAGGACATCCTGCTGGAGCTCTACCGCCACCGCATCCTGACGACGGCCTGAGCCTCACCCGAGAACGACGGGCCGGGTCACCTGGCGCAGCAGTTCCATGGGGCCCTGCTCCTCGAGCTGCTGGCGCTGCTGCGCCGTCTTGACGAGCAGCGAGCCGCCAAAGCCCATGGCGTTGACGTTGATGCCCTGGGACTCGGCGCACGCGCGGGGCACGAGCAACATCCAGTCGCGCGTGGCCAGCAGGTTGTAGGGCGGCAGCGGCGTGGTGCCCATGCCGGCCGCGGCCATGAGGGCCAGGTAGGCCTCGAGCATGCGCGCCCCATCCCGCGCGGGCACGTCCTCCCAGGGCCCGAGCCCCGTCGCCACATGGCCGAAGCCTAGATCGGGCACCGTCTTCACCACGCCGCGCGCCAGGGGCGCGGACAGCCACGTCTCCATGGGGACGCGCAGGCCGTCGGGCCCCAGCGGGGGGATGAGCTGCAGGTGCTTGTGCCGTTGGCTCGCGCCCGCCGCCTCGCCGGAGTTGTAGAAGGCCAGCCCGTCCAGCCCGCTCATGCACAGCGCGAGCGCCTCGA
This sequence comes from Cystobacter fuscus DSM 2262, assembly GCF_000335475.2. Lineage (NCBI taxonomy): Bacteria > Pseudomonadati > Myxococcota > Myxococcia > Myxococcales > Archangiaceae > Cystobacter > Cystobacter fuscus. Next base: position 150,306 of record NZ_ANAH02000020.1, read on the forward strand.
AGTCCGCGGCCGTCAGCCACGACTCCTGCTCCTCGAAGACGCGCGTCACGATGAGCAGGTGGTGCTCGACGACGTTGAACTTGTTGAGCAGACACACGTGGGTGGGGGTCAGCCCGCCCACCACGAGGTCCGGATCCGGGTGCTCGAAGGGGTTGAAGGGCGTGGCGCGGGGCGGCTCGCGTTTGGCGCGCTCGTCCTTGAGGTGCGCCCGTCCGAGCATGCGCACCTGGAAGGGCACACCCCGGTGGTTGAGGGTGCGGCACTCGGTGGCGATGGGCTGCAGGGCTCCGGTGGCCAGTCCATGCCGGGTCGTTTCGAGCATCCGGGACCAGAGGTCCTCGGGCCGCAGGAGGGACGGGGGAGCGGTGCGCGTGTTCATCACGGCGTACCTTACCGCCTCCTCCGGGGCTTGCGGCGAACCGTTCGCAACCGGTCCGGCTCCTGACTCAGGGCTCACGCATCACCTCTTCCAGCCACCGGGCGAAGGGCGTCGAGCCCACGATGGGCCCCAACCGTCCGCGCACCGACTCCCGGCCCATCGTCTGGAAGGTGTCGAGCAGGCCGAACGCGCCCAGCACCTCGCGCACCGGCCGCTGGCCGTCACGCTCCATCGCCCGGGTGATGAACGACTCGAGCTCCGGCAGGGCCCGCCCCGAGGCGAGCCACTGGGCAATGCCCTTGCGCGCCACGGCCGTGCCGCCGGGCACGTCCACCTGGCCCAGCTCGCGTCCCAGCCGCGACAGGTGCAGGCCGAGCACCCCATCGAGCAGCGCCACGCGCAGCTCGGCGTGTTCCGCGTGGCGGGTGGGGTTGCTCAGCGCGTCGGCCACCTGCTGGAAGATGCCCGAGAGGGCCGAGTCGACGAAGTCGCGGGCCCGCTTCTCCACCTGCCGCTCGATTTCGTCCGACAACGCCCCGGCGATGCCGCCCAGGGCTCCGCTGTTGCGTGCCTGATCGGCCGCGAGGCGTGCCAGGCCGGAGAAGCCCTTGGCGATGCGGTTCTCCGTCACGGGCGCGCTCACCTTGCGGCTGAACTCGATGAGCACGTTGAGCAGCAGCGCCCCCACCAGCGTGCGGACCGGCGGGCGATCCAACAGCGCGAGCACCAGCGCCCGGTCCGGGGAGTAGCGGCGCGAGGCCAGCTCCACCGCCGCCTTGGTCAGCTCGGGCGGCAGGGCCTCGCGCACGGTGCGCTTGTCCTGGGTGAGCTGCTCCTGGAGGTGCTGGAGGGCCGAGGCCAGCTCGCGCTCCGCGGTGGGCGAGGCCAGGGCGCCCTCGAGGGCCTGGGTGACGGCTCGGGCCAGCAGGGAGGGCGGAAGGAGGGCGGTGAGCGGCTGGGACAGCTCGTGCTCCACCACGAGCGCGGCGAGGCGATCCAGGGGCCCGTCGGGCGAGGTGTCCTGGAGCCGCGAGAGGAGTTGCTGGGCGTTCATGTCGGCACCATAGCCTTCATGAAGGGCAGGCGGTCACTCGGGCAGGCGGGCAACCAGGGGCCAGGTGTCTTCCGCCGGGAACGTCCGCATTGTTGAGGTACCCACCTGTAGGAGGTACAGCCATGAGCAAGAAAGACGTCCTGCATATTCCCATGACTCCTACACCCCCCTCCCGAGACGCGGGGGCGGAGGAGGAAGAGCACCCCCATCATGCCCCTCCGGTGATGCAGCCGGACGAGGGTCCGGGGGCGACCCCCTCGCTCGGTGGCAATCCGCACGTCATCAAGCCTGTGAATACGCCGGGCCGGTATCCTGGCGTGAGCGTGACCTGACGCGTGGGGGGCCGCTCTCAAGGGGAGTGTCGCGGACCGGCCCCGGACGAGGGGGCCGGTCTTCCCGCGTCGCGACAGGAGAAGGCGTTGGAGAGCCGTCTCGCCGAGCTGCTGGATTCCCGGCGCGAGGAGATCATGTGCCGCTGGATCGGACATGTCGCGCGCTTCCATGCCACGGAGCCCCACAGCCGCTCCGAGCTGGAAGACCACATGCCCCAGTTCCTCTCGGCCCTCAGCCGCAATCTGCGCGAGGGACGCCGGGAGCGGGCGCGCGACTACGACTCGTCCACTCCGGTGACGAACCAGGGGGCCCAGCACGGCCTGCAGCGGCTGCGGAGCGGCTTCGATCTCGAGGCGGTGGTCCGGGAGTATGGCGAGCTGCGGGAGATCCTCGATGATCTCTTCGAGCAGGCCGACCTGGTGCCCTCGCTGGACGAGGAGCGCGTCCTCAACCAGAGCCTGAGTCAGGCGGTGGCCGAGGCCGTGTCCAGCTATACGGCCAGCCAGCGGCTGCGCCTTCACGAGGGGCGGCTGACGCTCGACGCGGTGGAGAACGGGGACGCCTTCTTCATCCTGGACGCCGAGTGGCGGATGATCCGCGTCAACCGCACCCAGGAGCGCTTGGGCCAGATGCCGCGCGAGCAGTCCCTGGGACGTGTCTTCTGGGATGTCTTCCCGGCCACCCGGGATCCCTCCCTCCAGTATTGGACCCAGTACCACCGGGTGATGCGCGAGCGCGTGCCGGTGGCGTTCGAGGAGTACTACGCGCCCCTGGATCTCTGGACCGAGGTGACGGCCTATCCCGAGGAGGAGGGCGGCATCATCGTCTTCTTCCGGAACGTGACCGAGAAGAAGCGCCTGGAAGCGGCCCTGAAGCGCTCCGAGGAGCGCTACGAGCTCGCCTCGCGGGCCACCCAGGAGGCCATCTGGGATTGGGACCTGGTGACCGACTCGGTGGGCTGGAACGAGGGCGTGCGGGCCCTGTTCGGCTACGCGCCCGGGGAGGTGGGCGCGAGTGGCGCGTGGTGGCTCGAGCACATCCATCCGGAGGACCGCGAGCGCGTGGATCACGACATCCATGCCTTCATCGCCTCGGCGAGCGCCGAGCGCTGGCTGTGCGAGTACCGTTTCCGGCGCGCCGACGGCAGCCATGCGGAGATCGTGGATCGCGGCTATGTGGCCCGGGATGAACAGGGCAGGGTGCTGCGCATGGTGGGGGCCATGCAGGACATGTCCGCCCAGCGCGCGGCCGAGGCCGAGAGCGCGCGAGCCCGCGGATTCGAGCAGCGCCGGGCGCGGCAGATCCTCGGCCTGGCGGAGGCCGCCGCGGCCATCCACGGCGCCTCGTCGCGCGAGGGGATGCTGCGCGCCCTCACCCTGCATGCCCGGGCGCTCGTCGAGTCGCACCAGGCGGTGGTGTCCCTCACGGAGGAGCAGAACTGGACCCAGGCCATCACCGAGCTCTTCCTCTCGGAGAAGTACGCGTCCTGGCGGGAGTACGCCGCGAAGCCAGACGGCAGCGGCATCTACGCCTGGGTGTGCCAGCGCGGCCAGCCGGTGCGCATGACCCAGGCGGAGCTGGAGGCCCATCCCCGCTGGCGTGGCTTTGGCGCCCATCATCGCGAACATCCGCCCATGCGGGGCTGGCTCGCCGTGCCCCTGGTGGGACGTGAGGGGCGGAGCCTGGGCCTCATCCAGCTCTCGGACAAGCTGGACGGCGGCGACTTCTCGGCCGATGACGAGGCCCTGATCGTGCAACTGGCGCAGTACGCCAGCAGCGCCCTGGAGAACGAGCGTCTGGCCCTGGAGACCCAGAAGGCCCAGGAGCGCGCGCGCATCGCGGTCGAGGCCACGCGGTTGGGCACCTGGGACCTGGACCCCCGCGCGGGGACGCTCGTCTGGGATGCCCGCTGCAAGCAGCTCTTCGGCCTGCCGCCCGACGCACCGGTGGATTATCCGTCCTTCCTCTCCCTGCTTCATCCGGAGGACCGGGAGCGCGTGGACCAGGTCGTCCAGCGCTCCATGGACTTCCAGAGCGGAGGGGCGTTCCACACCGAGTACCGCACCGTGCGCGCGAGCGATGGGGCCGAGCGCTGGCTGGACGCGCGGGGCCGGACGTTCTTCGACGACCTGCGGCGGCCCGTGCGCTTCACGGGCACGGTGCTGGACATCACCGAGCGCAAGCAGTTGGAGGCCGAGCGCGTGGCCCTGCTGGAGCGCGAACAGGCCGCGCGTACCGAGGCCGAGCACGCCAACCGGCTCAAGGACGACTTCATCGCCACGGTGTCCCACGAGCTGCGCACGCCGCTCACCGCCATCCTGGGCTGGGTGCAGCTCCTCCGCTCGGGTCAGCTCCCCGAGGAGCGGCGCATGCGCGCGCTGGAGACGGTGGAGCGCAACGCCCACGCCCAGTCCCAGCTCGTGGAGGATCTGCTGGACATCAGCCGCATCATGTCCGGCAAGCTCGCCCTGGAGGTCGAGTCCGTCGATTTCAGCGCGGTGGTGGAAGCCGCGCTCGAGTCCATCCGCCCGGCCGCGGCGGCCAAGGGCATCCTCTTGCAACCCGTGCTCGACTCCGTGGCGACCGTCATGGGGGATCCCACTCGGTTGCAGCAGGTGGTGTGGAACCTGCTGTCCAACGCGGTGAAGTTCACGCCCAAGGGGGGCCGCGTCCAGGTGCTGGTGGAGCGGCGCGACTCCTCGGTGGAGATCGTCGTCGCGGACTCCGGCAAGGGCATTCCGGTGGACTTCCTGCCGCACGTCTTCGAGCGCTTCCGCCAGGCGGAAGGCAGTGTCGCGCGCAAGTACGGGGGCCTGGGCCTGGGCCTGTCCATCGTCAAGCACCTGGTGGAAGCCCACGGCGGTACGATCGACGCGTTCAGCGAGGGCGAGGGCCGGGGCGCCACCTTCACGGTGCGGCTGCCCACGGCCGTGGTGCGGCGCAAGGAACCGGGTGCCTCCTCCACGGGCTCGCGGGAAGAGCCCGATCTGACGTGCCCGCCCCAGCTCGAGGGCCTGCGGGTGCTGCTCGTGGACGACGAGGCGGACACGCGCGAGTTGCTGCGCACGCTGCTCGAGGGGTGCCGCGCTCGGGTGGAGACCGCGGGTTCGGCCGCCGAGGGCCTGCGCGCGCTCCTCCAGACGCGGCCCCACCTGCTCATCTCCGACATCGGCATGCCGGGCGAGGATGGTCATTCCTTCATCCGCAAGGTGCGCGCCCTGCCCGCGTCCGAGGGCGGCCGCATCCCCGCCGTGGCGCTCACCGCCTACGCCCGCGCCGAGGATCGCACCCGGGCCCTGCTCGCCGGCTTCAAGGCCCACGTGCCCAAGCCCATCGAGCGCTCCGAGCTGCTCGCCGTCATCCTCTCGCTCATTCCTCCCCTCGAGGAGCGCTGAGCGTCACGCGGGCCAGACCATCACCCACACCCACACCGGCGACCAGACGCCCATCGTGGGCAGGGGACGCACGGCGGCGGGCTTGCTCTCACGGCGCTTGCGAAACTCTTCCAGGTTGATGACGGCGGAGGCGTGGCTCATGGCGGACACCGGTTCGGAAAGGAAATCCTTCCCTATTGTCGGAAGGTGCCGTCCGCCGGTTGCGCGGATTTTCGTCCGCCAAAGCGGAGAGGGCGCGGCGGGGGGTGGGGGCGGCCGTTATAAGGCCCGCCCGACTACCGCTGAACCGGAGGTCCGTTCCCGTGGCCGCAGATGCTCTGTTCCGACCCTTCTCCTACAAGTCTCTTCATCTCAAGAACCGCATCGTCATGGCGCCCATGACCCGGTCCTTCTCGCCCCATGGCGTGCCGCCGCCCGAGGTCGCCACCTACTACCGCCGCCGCGCCGAGGGCGAGGTGGGCCTCATCCTGTCCGAGGGCACCGCGGTGGCCCGGCCCTCGGCCAAGAACGATCCCAACGTGCCGGACTTCCACGGGGAGCAGGCGCTGGCCGGCTGGAAGCGCGTCATCGACGAGGTGCATGCCGCCGGTGGACGCATGGGCCCGCAGCTCTGGCACGTGGGCTCGGCGAGCAACCCCCTGACGAAGTGGGTCGCCCCGCCTCCGATCGATAGCCCCTCGGGCCTGTCCTCGCCCGGCGAGCGCTTCACCGAGCCGATGACGGACTCGGCCATCGCGGACTCCATCGCCGCCTTTGGCAAGGCCGCCGCGGACGCCAGGCGGCTGGGCTTCGACGTGGCGGAGATCCACGGCGCCCACGGCTACCTCATCGATCAATTCTTCTGGGCGGGCACCAACGAGCGCACCGACGTCTATGGCGGTGCCACCCTCGGCGAGCGCACCCGCTTCGCCGCCGACGTGGTGAAGGCCATGCGCGCCGCGGCGGGCGAGGACTTCGTCATCATCCTGCGCCTGTCCCAGTGGAAGCAGCAGGACTACAGCGTGAAGCTCGCCCAGACGCCCAAGGAGCTGGAGGCGTGGCTCACGCCACTCGTCGACGCGGGAGTGGACATCTTCCACTGCTCCCAGCGCCGGTTCTGGGAGCCGGAGTTCGAGGGCTCGGACCTCAACTTCGCCGGGTGGGCGAAGAAGCTCACCGGCAGGCCCACCATCACCGTGGGCTCGGTGGGGCTGTCGGGCGAGTTCCTCTCGACCCTCATGAAGGGCGAGGGCTCCAAGCCCGCGTCGCTCGACAACCTGCTGCGGCGCCTGGAGCGGGAGGAGTTCGATCTGGTGGCGGTGGGCCGCGCGCTCATCACGGACGCGCAGTGGGCGCGCAAGGTGCGCGAGGGCCGTGAGGCGGAGCTGGCCGACTTCGACCGGGAAGCGCTCTCCACGCTCGTGTGAGCCCGCGGCGGCGAGCGTGGGCTTCCGCGCTCGCCGCCGCCCTCGTGGGGTGGCCCTGCTACGGCGCGAGGACCGTCACGGTGCGGGTGGCGGTGCTCGAGTTGCCGGCGAGGTCCGTGAGGCGATAGGTGAGGGTATAGGTGCCCGGCACCTGCGGGTTGACCGTGCCGGAAACCCGAATCCGGTTCGGCCAGTACAAGGTGTCCTGGTAGGGACCATCACAGCTGTCGCCCCCCGTGGCGCCCGGCTCCTGGAAGGGCGTGCCGTAGGGCAGGGTGAGGCTCTGGGAGCCGTTGACACTCAAGTGGGGCGGGCGTGTATCGACGACCTTCCACACCGTGTCACAGCTCGCCATGTTGCCGCCGATGTCGACGGCGATGACCGAAGAAGTCCAGGTGCCCGATCGATCCCTGCGCTGCGGTGGGTTGCTCACGTACTGGAGTCCGCAGTTGTCGCCGACGTCCATGTCCACGGCGAGCTGGTCGCCGTAGGCGCACTCCACCTGGAGCGTGGCGGGACAGGTCACGAGCGGCGGTGACACATCGTTGGAGCAGTCATTCGGGCCGACGAGCCGGAAGCGGGTGCGGTTGCTCTCCACCGACGGGTCATACTGCGCATAGGTCACCAGGAAGTGGGCGGGGCTCTGCGCGGCGATGCCCACCCAGTCCCCGGCCGAGCCCGCATGGAACGCGGCGAGCCCATCCTCCGCGCCCGCTTCGACCGTCCCCGAGGGGGACACCCGCGTGGTGCGCAGCTGGCGACCTCCGCCGCGGGATGCCTGCCAGAGCACCCGGTAGTCCTGTCCATCGAAGGTCGCGCTGAAGGACGCGTCGTTCCAGCCGGTGTCCGTGGGGAACTCGGCCCCGGAGCCCACGAGGATGTCCGAGGAGTCGAGCAGCGCCCCATCCGAGGCGCGCACGCGCCGGGCCTTCAAGGATGTGCCCTCGTTGAAGATCACGAGGAACTCGCCCGCCCGCGCGGCGACCCGGACCTGGGTCGCGGAGGCCGGGGAGAGGTTCAGGGCAGGGGTGTCGAGCACCTGTCCCGCCGCGTCGACGCGAGCCGCCTTCACCCCGCCGTCGGCCCACGCCACCAGGCTCGTGCCCCCCTGCGAGGCGGCATGGAAGGCGGGCTCATTCACGGCGACGTGGAAGGAGGTGGACTCGATGCGCGTGCCGTCCGAGGGACGGATCCGGATGCCCTGGAGCCTGTGGTCCGCGATGCCCTCGCCGAGCCAGGCGAAGCCATGCCAGAACACCAGGTAGTTCGTCCCGTCGAACGTCACGGTCGGTGAGTACTGGGGCAGGTAATCCGGTGGACTGATGCGCAGGGGCGTCGGATCGAGCAGCGCGCCATCCGAGGCCCTCACGCGTGCTCCCACGATGGCCGGGCTCGAGGTGAGGTCCGTCCAGGTCACCAGGAAGTTGGCTCCGTCGAAGGCCACCGAGGGCAGGTAGGAGACCTGGCTGCCCGTGGCGATGTGAAGGGGCGAGGCGTCCAACAGCGCGCCGTCCGAGGCGCGCACCCGCACGGCGAGGATGTCTGGAGTGTCGTGGCCCTCCATCTCCCAGACGACGAGATAGATGCCATTGCCCGCGGCCACCGTGGGTTGGGCGTCCACGGACCAGGGGGGCGTCGTGGTGCTCACGGCTGTTTCGGCCGAGGCCTGGAGCGTGGACTCGAGCGCCCGGGCCGTCTGGCCAATGCCTTGCTCCTCTCGGGGGGCGGCGGGGTCCGTCGGACCACACGCGGCGAGCGCGCCCAGGAGCGGGGCGCAGCGCATCAGGGAATGCCAGGAAAGACGCGCGCGAGTGCCTCGCGAGGAACTCGTGCACGGACGGGTGTCGGGAATCACCAAGGGAAAGGACCTCCTGTTGATGGCCTTGTGGGGGTGGGGTGGATAAACCCTAACATACACCTCCCACTCCGCGTGCGGTGCTGGACTCCGCCTTCAATGACAGCCAGGCGCGTCATCAGGCCCCCCGCCGGACGGCTTCCTTTTCCACGGAAGATTTCACGCGCGGCGCCCGGCTCAAGCCATACACAGACACCGCGAGGGGCCTTCCTTCCGCCCTCGCCGATGGGCCCGGCGCCTAGCAAAAGATGTGCTTCGAGTCAAAGGGGGCTCCCTCGGATTTCACGAGCTCCGTTGCTCCCTGACCGAACGGTCAAGATTCTCTATTCTCGATAAATGATAATGAACGATGGTGTCATAATAAGTTCCCTATTTTGTAAAAAGCAGTTATACACAGCTCACTGGAAATGCGCGTTCCCCAATTGTTCCAGTGACCGGAGGCAGTTCAGTGAGTCATCGAATTCGCGGAGTCGTTGGCGTTACCGCCCTGTCGTTGTTGATGAGCGCGTGCACCGAAGGGAGCGGCCTGGAGGGGTCCAAGGCCGAGGGTGTCAAGACTTTGGCGTCGGCGCTTGGCAACAACGTCGTGGACAAGGACGAGGCGGGCGTAGCGCGTTTCATCGTGGGCGACCTGGGCGCTGCCCCGGCCTCCTCGCTCGCCGCGGATCTCGCTCCGGCCCTGGCCACCATCGCGCCCCAGTTCCGCATCAGCGCGGACGACCTGCGGCTCAAGCGCTCCTACAAGGATGCGCAGGGTGACGAGCACTACCGCTACCAGGTCAGCCACAACGGGCGGGCCATCTACGGGGGCGAGCTGCGCCTGCACGCGCGCGCCGGGAAGATCATCGCCGCCAACACCAACGTGCGCGGCGACCTGACGGGCCCGGACAAGGCGGTGGTTGCGCCCGAGGCCGCCGCCATCGCGGCCGCCGAGGACCGTGACGCCCCGCTGTCCGCGCGCACCGCCGCCGGCGAGCCGGAGCTCTTCTACTACCGTGCGGGCGACAAGCTCCTGCTCGTCTATGAGGTCCGCCAGACGGGGACGCAGGCGGACGGCACGCCGGTGGACGACTCGGTGCTCGTCAACTCGCTGGATGGCTCCATCGTCCAGCGCATCCCGCACGTGCACACGGCGCTGGACCGCAAGATGTACGACGGCCTGACCAAGAGCACCCTGCCCGGCACCCTGGCGCGCATCGAGGGCGCGGCGCCCGTGGCCGACGCGGTCGTCAACACCAACTACGATCACCTCGGCACGGTCTACAAGTGCTACAGCGAGCTGTTCAACCGCGACTCCATCAACAACGCGGGCGCCACGCTCATCAGCACCGTGCACCACCAGGTGAAGTACGTGAACGCCTTCTGGAACGGCACCCAGATGGTCTACGGCGATGGTGACGGCGTCAACGCCTCCAACCTGGCCAACTCGCTGGACGTCACCGCGCACGAGCTCACCCACGCCGTGACCGAGTACGAGTCGGATCTCATCTACTCGGGCGAGTCCGGTGGTCTCAACGAGTCCTGGTCCGACATCTTCGGCGCCGTGTGCGAGTGGTACCGGGATGGCAAGGTCGTCAGCGCGGCCACCTGGATCGTCGGTGACGACGTGTGGACGCCGTCCATCCCCGGCGACGGCCTGCGCTACATGGCCAACCCCACCCAGGATGGCGACTCGCTGGACTACTACCCGGACTACTCCTCCGGCGTGGACGTGCACTACAGCTCGGGCATCTCCAACCTGGCCTTCTACCTGCTGAGCCAGGGTGGCAAGCACCCCGCGGGCAAGACGACCACGGAAGTGACGGGCATCGGCATCGAGAAGGCCGCGAAGATCTTCTACAAGGCCAACGCCGACATCATGACGGCGAGCACCAGCTTCGAGCAGGCCAAGGTCGCCACCGAGCAGGCCGCGCAGCAGCTCGGCTACGACGCGGCGACCATCGCCTCCGTCACCAACGCCTGGAAGGCCGTGGGTGTGGGCGTGCCCGTGCCTCCTCCGCCCACGTCTCCCATCGAGAAGAACGTGCCGGCCAGCGTCGAGGGCGCCAAGGGCTCCAAGAAGTACTTCGACTTCGACGTGCCCGAAGGCGCGTATGACCTCCAGGTCACCCTGGCCGGTGGCACGGGCGACGCGGACCTGTACCTGCGCTTCGCCAACGCGCCCACCACCAGCCTGTATGACTGCCGTCCCTACAAGTCCGGCAACAACGAGTCGTGCACCATCGCCGCGCCGAGCAACGGCAAGTGGTACGTGCTGCTCAACGGCTACAGCGCCTACTCCGGCGCCACGCTGACGGTGACCTGGAAGGGTGGCTACACCAACATCGAGAACCGCCAGAAGGTGGAGGGCCTCTCCGGCACGCCGGGCTCCGAGCGCATCTTCAAGATCGCGGTGCCGGCTCGCAAGAACGGTGGCAACAACCACGTGCAGATCCGCCTGCACGGCGGCACGGGCAACGTGGACCTGTACGCGCAGCACGGCTCGGCGCCCAACACCTTCGAGTACGACTGCCGCGGCGTGCACGACCACAACAACGAGACGTGCAACCTCAACGACGTGCGCCCGGGCAACTACTACATCCTGGTGTACGGCGCGAAGGGTGGCTTCGAGAACGTGACGCTCGAGGTCCTCCACCAGGAGTAGTCTGAAGCACTCGAGGTAGTTCCGGAGGGGGTGGGTCTCGCGACCCGCCCCCTTCTCGTTTCAGGCCCCGTCCGGGAACACGCGGTGCGCCCCCGCGGCGATGAGGCCCAGCAACACCACGAGCAGCCCCAGGGCCACGGGCAGGCGCGTCCAGTCCGCGAGCAGTCCGACGAGTGGAGGGCCCACGAGGAAGCCGCCGTAGCCCGTCGTGGACACCGCCGCGATGCCCACCGCGGCGGGGATGGAGGACACCCGGCCCGCCGCGCTGAACAACACGGGCACGAGGTTGGACAGGCCGAGCCCCACGCACCCGAACCCCACGATGGCCGCCACCGGGTGGTGCAGGAGCAACGCGGCCCCGAGTCCCCCGGCGGCGAGCAGGGCTCCGGTGAGCAGCAGCACCCTCGGGCCCAGGCCGCTGACGAGCCGATCCCCCGTCAGCCGCCCGATCGCCATGGCCAGCGAGAAGCCCGCGTAGCCCGCGCCCGCGAGTCCGGCCTCGGCCGCCAGGGATTGGCGCAGGTAGACGGCGCTCCAGTCCGCCATGGCCCCCTCCACCATCATCACCACGAAGGCCGCCGCGCCGAACACCAGCAGCGGCCCTCGCGGCAGCGCGAAGGCATGCGCGGCCCCGGTCCCATCCGCCGAGGCGGGCAAGAGGAAGCGCGCGCAGGCGAGCACCGCCGTGCCCCCGAACGCCGCCACTCCCAGCATGTGTGTCTCGGGCGTCATGCCCCGGGAGAGCAGCAGCACGGAGCCCCCCGCGCCGGCCAGGCCGCCCAGGCTGAACAGGCCATGGAACGAGGACATGATGGTTTTTCCCACCCGACGCTCGACGGCGACGGCATGGGCGTTCATCGCCACGTCCATGGAGCCGTTGGCGGCCCCGAGCGCCACCAACGCCAGCACCAGGGACGGGAAGTCGAGCGCGCGCACGGGCAACACCCCCAGGGCGCACAGCATCAGCGCGCTCACGAGCGTGACGAAGCGGCTGCCCCAGCGCGACACCAGCGCGCCCGTCACGGGCATGGCCACCAGCGCGCCCGCCGCCACCCCCAACAGCGCCAGTCCCAGCAGGCTCGTGCTCAACCCCAGCCGGCTCTGCACCGTGGGGATGTGCGGCACCCAGCTCGCGAAGACGAAGCCATTGATGAAGAAGATGGTGGACACCGCGGCACGGGCCTCACCCGGGGTGGGCTCGGCGCGCGCCGGGACTTCGAACGGAGAGACCCTCATGGGCGCACCTCCCCGGGGAGCCGTGGCTCCGAAACCAGCATGAAGCCGCATGAACCCGCCAACCGGGTCCGGGGGTTCATCGCGCGCTGCTTCCAGGGGAATTCCCGCCATCCTCCTCGGCGGGAAGGGGAGTGGCCCTTGCTTGTCGTTCGCATGTGTCTCCGCGTTCGTGCGTTGTTGTGCACGATAATGCGTGAACATGCTGATTCGTGCAAGGAGAGGGCTCAGTAGCTCAGTCCGTGCGCGGCGGCTTTCGCCTTCACGCTCTTCATGACGTTGGCGTCGAAGGCGTCCTGCTTCTCGGCCACGTTCTTCGCGCGCCAGGTGTCCCGCTCCGCCGCCAGCTTCGCGGCCTTCTCCTCCAGGGCCTTGCGCTCGTCGGCGAGCTGTTTGACCTTCGCCGCGCGGCCCGCGGTGTCCAGCGCGCGCAGCTCCCCGGGCAGCTCGTCGTCCGCCACGCCGGCGAGGGCCTCGGGCTGCGCCGTCAGGTCCACCGCGCCCTGCACCGGCGCGGGCGCGCTGCTCACCGCGGCGGCGGCGGCCCCCTTGCCCCGGCCCCGGGTCGTCTTCATGAACTGGATGCGCTCGGCCGCGGCTTCCGCGGGCAGCTCCGCCATCTGTCCGGCGCGGGCCTGGTTGGCCTCGCGCGCTTCCTTCTTCCCCGCGTACATCGTCTTGCGCGCCAGCTCCGCGTTCACCCGGGCCAGCTCCGCGTCATAGGGCGTCGCCACCGCCGCCATGCCACCCGACTGCTCCAGCGATTCGTACAACCCGTCCGTCGTCTTCGCCGCGTACTTCCATTGCGTCTGGGTCTCGGGGTCGCTTCCACAGCGCACCGTGTTCACCACGATGTGCTGCTCCGCCGCCCGCTTCACCCAGTGCTGGAAGTTCCATTGCTTCTCGCGCTGCGCGGGCGGCGCGTCTCCCACCAGGAAGATGAGCTTCATCGTCTCGCGGCCCGGGTCCCACGACAGCTTCGACACCGCCTCGCCCAGGCCGCGTCCCACGTGCTCGGGCGTGTCACCGCCGCCATCCGCCCGGAGCTGGCGCAGGTGCGTGAAGACGCCATCCAGGTCGTCCGTGAGATCCGTCCATCGGGTGACGTACTCGTCGCCCACGTCCCGGTAGGCCACCATCCCCACCCGCACTCGAGGCGTGGGCTTGCCCTGGGCGATCCGCGATGCGATGGAGAAGATCTTCTGCTTGGCGCCCTCGATGAGCCCGCTCATGGAGCCCGTGGTGTCCAGGACGAAGACCACGTCGATTTTGGGCTGGGTCTCTTGCCGCGGGGGAGCGGGAGGCAGGGGCGTTTGCTTCTGGGGTTGTTCCTGGGCGGGCGGGGGCGGGCCACCGGCGAGGACCTGGGGCGCGGCGAGCATGGAGAGGGCGAGCGCGGCCCCCAGGGCGGGGCGCGAGAGGGTCTTCAGGGTCATGGCGAGGAGTCCGGGGAGGGAAGGAAGTGGAGCGGAAAGTCGAGCGCGCGCGGAGGCTGTAACGGACGAGCCGCTGTTTGGATCTCCACGCGCCACGCGGAAATGTCCCGCGGGGGATTCATTCGTCCTCCCGTGGCGCGATGGCGCGAGGCACGCACAGCCGCTAGAGGCCAGTGAGTGCTTGTCTCGAGGGGCGGGAGGGTGAACGGTGGCGTGAAACACCCTGAAACACATCTTGAAACAACCGGGGGGTCGGTGTGCTCGTGTGCTCTCGGCGGAGAGGGGTGGCACGCGTGCTGCAATGTGTACGGGGTCAGGGTCCTTCCATCCACCCAGGATGGTTCCACAGCGGGGGAGTGACATGAGCGAAGCGATGAGCGAACACGTCCGCGCAGGGCAGGAGGGCGCGCGGCTGGCCCGGATTCCCCGCGCCTCGAGGCATCGGATTCTCATCATCGGTGGGGGAACCGCGGGCATCAGCGTGGCCGCGCGGCTGGCCCGAGCCGGGCAGAAGGACGTGGCGATCATCGAGCCCAGCGCCCAGCACTACTACCAACCGCTCTGGACGCTGGTGGGGGCCGGCGAGGCGCGCGTGGAGGACACCGTGCGCGACGAGGCCCACCTCATTCCCAAGGGGGTGAAGTGGATCCAGGACTGGGCACGGGACGTGGACCCGGTGGCCCGCAGGGTGAGCACCCGGGGCGGTCTGGAGATTGGCTACGACTTCCTCGTGGTGGCGCCGGGCATCCAGCTCGACTGGGACAAGGTGCGCGGGCTGCGCGAGGCGCTGGAGACGCGGCCCAACGTCTCCAGCAACTACGAGGCGCGCTATGCCCCCAAGACGTGGGACATGCTCCGCGCCTTCCAGGGGGGCACCGCCCTCTTCACCCACCCCGCCACGCCAGTGAAGTGCGCGGGCGCGCCGCAGAAGATCATGTACCTGGCCGCGGACCATTTCCGGAAGAGGGGCCTCGACAAGGCCGCGCACGTCGTCTTCGCCTCCGCGGGCAAGACCATCTTCGGGGTGAAGGAGTACGCGGCGGTGCTGGATCAGGTGGTGGAGCGCTATGGCATCGACACGCGCTTCCAGCACGACCTGGTGGAGGTGCGCGGAGCGCGCAACGAGGCCGTCTTCCGGCACACCCGGGCGGATGGAGGCGCCGAGCAGATCGTCCTCTCCTACGAGCTGCTCCACGTGTGCCCGCCCCAGAGCGCGCCGGACTTCATCAAGGCGAGCCCCCTGGCCTGGCAGGACGGGCCCAACCGGGGCTGGGTGAAGGCGGACAAGTACACGCTGCGCCACCCGGACTACCCGGAGGTGTTCGCGCTGGGAGACGCCTCGGACCTTCCCACCTCGCGCACCGGCGCGGCCATCCGCAAGGAGGCGCCCGTGCTGGTGGAGAACCTGCTCTCCGTCATGGCGGGGCGCGAGCCCACCGCGAAGTACGATGGCTACGCGTCCTGCCCGCTCACCACCGCCTACGGCAAGCTGCTGCTCGCGGAGTTCGGCTACGAGGGCAAGCCCACGCCCACCTTCCCGTTCATCGATTCCATCAAGGAACGGCATGACATGTGGCTGCTCAAGAAGTACGGCTTGCCGCAGCTCTACTGGAAGTTGATGCTGCGCGGACGGGCCTAGCGCCCCATTCCCCCATGTCCTCCTCCAGGCCCTCCCTCAGCACGCCCCTGGTGCGCTCCGCCCTGGAGGCCCTGGCCGGTGACGTGCTGCTCGTGGATGAGCGGCTGCGCGTGGCCGACGCCACCCCCCGGGCGCGGGTCCGGCTCGGCCTCGGCGAGCTGCTCCCGGGGCGGCCCCTCGCCGAGGTGCTCCGCCTCCCCGAGGGACATGGTGGGCTCGAGGCGCTGCTGTCCCACGGGCGGCCCCTGGAGGTCACTTCCCGCGGGGACGACGGGGCGGGGTGCTCCTTCCAGGTGCGCGCCCTGGCGCTCGACGAGGGCGCCAGGCGGCTCGGGTGGTTGGTGTTGCTCTCGCCGGGGGCGGAGGCCTCGCCGCGGGGGGACGTCGAGGAGACCTTCCACGGGCTGTGGACGCGCGATCCGGGGATGAAGCGCCTGTTTCGCATCGTGGAAAAGGTGGCTCGCACCGAGTCGAGCGTGCTGGTGCGGGGCGAGTCCGGTACGGGCAAGGAGCTGGTGGCCAATGCCCTGCACGCCATCTCCGCGCGGCGCAAGGGTCCCTTCCGGGCCATCAACTGCGCGGCCCTTCCCCCCAGCCTGTTGGAGAGCGAGCTGTTCGGCCACGTGCGCGGCGCCTTCACCGGCGCGGTGCGCGACAGCCCGGGCCACTTCCGGCTCGCGGACAGGGGGACGCTCTTCCTCGACGAAGTGGGGGAGATTCCCCTGGAGCTCCAGGGCAAGCTGCTGCGGGTGCTCGAGACGCGCACCGTCATTCCCGTGGGCGGGCGCGCGTCGGTGCCGGTCAACGTGCGCATCGTCGCCGCCACCCACCGCGCGCTGCGCCGCGAGGTGGAGGAGGGCCGCTTCCGCGCGGACCTGATGTACCGGCTGCGCGTGGTGCCGCTCTTCCTGCCTTCGCTGCGTGAGCGGCGCGGGGACATCCTGCCCCTGGCCCGGCGCTTCCTCGATGAGCTGGAGCGCCAGGGCTCGCGCCACGTGGAGCGCATCTCCCCCGGAGCCCAGCAGCTGCTGGAGCGCCACGGCTGGCCGGGCAACGTGCGCGAGCTGCGCAACGTGATGGAGTACGCCTTCGTCATCGGAGAAGGCCCCCTGCTGCACGAGGCGGATCTGCCGCCCGAGTTCTCCGAGCCCCGTCCGTCCGCCGAGCCCCGCGCGCCCTCCGCGTCTCTTCGTCCGGCGCGCCCGGCCAGCGCCCTGGTCCGTCCGGTGGATGACCGTGATCCGGCCACCCTGCGCGCCGCGCTGGAGGAGGCGGGCGGCAATCACACCCAGGCCGCCCTCCTGCTGGGCATCAGCCGCGTCACCCTGTGGCGCCGGTTGCGCGCGCTCGGGGACAAGGTTTCGCGGTAACGCGTTTCCCGGTGTTTCACGCGACGTTTCAACCCGGGGCGTCCGGGCGTTCCTCCAGGAGGGGCGGCCCTGGCACGGTGATGGCAATGAGCGCGGGACATGATCTTCCGTCAGCTCTTCGACGCCGAGTCCTCGACCTATACCTACCTCCTGGGCGATCCGTCCTCGGGGCAGGCCGCGCTCATCGATCCGGTGCTCGAGCAGGTGGAGAGGGATCTCACGCTGGTGCGCGAGCTCGGGCTGCGCCTCACCCATGTGCTGGAGACGCACGTGCACGCGGACCACATCACCTCCGCGGGGCGGCTGCGCGAGCGCACCGGGTGCACGGTGGTGGCCAGCGAGCGGGGGGCGTCGTGCGCCGACCTGCATGTGCGGCATGGGGACGAGGTGCGCGTCGGGGCCCTGGTGGTGCGCGTGCTCGCCACGCCGGGACATACCGATGACGGCGTGAGCTACTGCCTGGGGGAGCGGGTGTTCACGGGGGACACGCTGCTCATCCGCGGCACCGGGCGGACGGACTTCCAGAATGGGGACGCGGGCCAGCTCCACGACTCCATCACCCGGGTGCTCTTCGCCCTGCCGGACGACACGCTCGTCTACCCCGGGCACGACTACCAGGGCCGGACGGTGACGACCCTTGGCGAGGAGAAGCGGCACAACCCGCGCCTCGTGGGACGCGGCCGCGAGGAGTTCATCCACCTCATGGCCAATCTCCACCTGCCCATGCCCCGGAAGCTGGACGTGGCCGTGCCCGCCAACCGCTCCTGTGGGCGCCTGGACTCGTAAGGAACGCGCGACCATGACCTCTCCTCTCTTCCTGGATCTGCTTCCCGAGCACCTTGACACCCTGGGGCCCGAGGTGCGGCGCATCGACGTGCGCGAGCCCGACGAGTTCGAGGGACCCCTGGGCCATCTGTCCCGGGCCGAGCTCGTTCCCCTGGGCACGCTCGAGGCCGCGTGCGCCACCTGGTCCCGCGCGACGCCGCTGCTGCTCATCTGCCGCTCGGGCCGGCGGTCCGTGACGGCCGCCGAGATCCTGGCCCGGCGCGGCTTTGGCCGTCTCTACAACCTCAAGGGCGGCATGCTGGCGGTCCGCGAGGGCGCCTCCGCGCCGCGCGGCTCGGGAGTTCCGCCCACGTGATTCCGGGCCTTCACGAGGCGTTCGCGCTGCTCGTCCCTCCGGCCATGCCCCTGGTGGGCTTCGCGCTCGCGGCGCTCATCGGCGTGTCCCTGGGCCTGCTCGGGGGAGGGGGCTCCATCCTCACGGTGCCGATCCTCGTCTACGTGCTGGGCTTCGAGCCCAAGGAGTCCATCGCCATGGGGCTGGCGATCGTGGGCACCACGAGCCTCTTCGGCGCCATCGGGCACTGGCGCGCGGGCAACCTCCAGTTCCGGGCCGCGCTCGTCTTCGGGGCGATGGCGATGGGGGGCACCTTCCTCGGCGCGCGCCTGTCGGTCTTGCTTCCGGGCTCTGTGCAACTGGTGCTCTTCGCCACGGTGATGTTGGTGGCGGCGGTCTTCATGGAGCGCAACGCCCGGCGCGAGCTCACCACCCCGGCCACGGGCCGCGAGCCGCGCGCGGCCTCCTTTCCCCTCGTCGCCGCGTCCGCGCTCGGGGTGGGCGCGCTCACGGGGCTGGTGGGAGTCGGCGGGGGGTTCCTCATCGTGCCGGTGCTCGTCCTGCGGGTCGGTCTGCCCATGAAGCAGGCGGTGGGCACCAGCCTGCTCGTCATCGCCTTCAACTCCTTCGTCGGGTTCGCGGGCTACCTCGGTCACGTGAACGTGGCGTGGGGGGCCCTCACGCTCTTCACGGGCCTGGCCATCGCGGGCACCTTCGGGGGGACCTGGCTCTCGCGTTTCATCTCCCAGGCCACCCTCAAGCGGGCCTTCGCGGGCCTGCTCGTGGTGATGGGCGTCCTCATCCTCTACGAGAACCGGCGGACGCTCCCCTCGTTGGGACGGGCCGCCGCCATGGAGTCTCCGCGCCCGGCGCGCCCGGGCTGACCCCGCCCTCAGCGCGCGATGAAGTCGAACCGCTCCACGGCGGCCTTGAACTCCTCCAGCGTCGCCCTCGAGCGCTTCGCCTCCGCTGGCGCGTAGAACGTCAGAGCGACCGTGGAGGGCTGTTCCTTGAGCGGTCCCTCGAGGATGACCGGAGTAAAGTCCCCAGGCCACGGCATGCTCAGCAACTCCGGCCCATACTTGAGAGGATCCAAGATGGTGAAGCATGGCCACTTCGGCAGGCGAACCGTACTCATGTCGCAGCCGTGAAATCGGCACAGATCCAGCCGGGCCTCGGAGAAGTCACAGTTCTCCACGCCCCCGAACTGCCAGTTGTCCAGGTGCCCACGGCGGTGCCCGAACTCGTTTCCGCTGAACCGGCCCTTGAAACGACAGCCCTTCAACCCCATCGTTGTCCAGCGTGAGTCCACGAGTTCGCGCTTCGCCTGGATGGTGCAGTCGATCAGTTGTCCCGACACGAGGCTGAGCCACCGTCCCGGAACACCGAGGACGACTGTGCAACGGCGCAGCGTGAGGTTCGGCCCGAGCCAGTAGATGGCGGTGTTATCCGTCAGCTCCAGCCGCTCCCCATCTACCTCTCGGTTCTCATAGTGGATGTTCGGAGTCACGGGCCCCTCAGAAGAAGATCATACGAAAGAAGGTGCTCGCCATCCGCCGCCCATGAATCTCGAAGTTCGACTCGGTGCCCGAGAGAATCTCGTAGTGGTACTTCTGGCCCGAGGGGCCGGTGACGTCAACGCCACTTCTATTCCACTTCAAATGGGGGAAGCGTAGCCGCAATTGCTCCTCCACCCAGCGTCCTCGCGCCTGGCGCTCAAGAAGCTCCGCACGATGTACAAGGCCTCTCTTGAGCATCCGCTGGATCGCCGCTGTCACCTTCGGCCCGTAAGTCTCCTGGCTCCAGCTGGCCGCTGCCTCCTTCGCCGCCGCCTGGAGCTGGTCACCCAGTGGGTCCGAGGCGGGAAGGTCGTTGACGGACACTCCCCGCGGTAGGTGCCAGCGCTCGCCATTCCTCTCTACTTGCCTGTTGCCACCGTGGTGCCGGTACACCTCGGTGGCAGGGGACCCGCCCGAGCTGGCGCTCGCCGCGCTGTTCCGGCTCATCATCATCGCGCTGGCGAGGGCAACCTCGGGCCCCACAGTGACCGCCAGGGCACCCTCCGTCGAGGCAGCCACCGCCTGCACCTGCTTCACCCGCACGAACATCCAAGCCGGCCCGCCTTGCCCCGCGAGCTGTACTTGCGCGAGCCGGAAGCTCGGCAGCGAGCGCAACGCCGGGCCCACCTCCCTCAGCGTCCGTCCCGAGAGGGCCGTAACCGCCAGAATTATTGCCCGGGCCGCGTCGGTCCCCAGCACCTTGGCGAAACCAGCCCCGGCCTCGCGCAGTTCGTCGAAGGTGGTAGCCACCCGCGCCTTCATGACGAGTTCCGCCCAGCCGTCCATGAGGCCCCACATCGTGTCGATGCCCAGCCAGGCCACCAGCGCCACGGTGAGCACGGCCGCTGCCCCCTTCGTCACCGGCTCCGGCAGCAGCCACAGGCCCATGTAGATTCCGACCGTCCACACGACCGAGGCAATGAGTGCCTTGGGGTTCAGCTCTCGTCCGAGCGCCGCGTACGTCTCGTCCAGGACTGAGCCGAAGGCCAGCGCCAGGGCCAGGGTGCTGCGGTCATCCGAGCGCAGGTAGGGGCCGTCCTCGAATAGCCCCAGGCAGTCGCCGCCCCCGCGGGTGGTGCAGAAACGCTCGTACCTCGCCCGAAGCTCCTCCTCGGCTTGCGGCTCGAGCCGGACCGGCCCCACTGCTCTTCGGGCAGCAGGGCGTTCACGCGACCCCGTCCGCCATCGGCCCACGGCTCCCACTCTCCGGTAAATCTCCCGGCCCCTTCCACGTCGGAGACCATCCTCGCCTCCCGGGCCTGGTGCACCAGCTCCTGGACCTTCAGTACTTCCGCCGCAACCTCCTGGGGGCTCCCCTGGAACTGGCGGCCACGTGCCAATCGTTCCACGTGCTCCCGAAACTCCGCCTTGGTGATGGGAACGGGCCGTGTCCTCACTCGCCCGGGCTCGAGTACCACCACGTCGAGTACTGGAACTCCCTCGAGTCCTGGCTCCGTCGCCGGGCTCGCCCGGAGCGTGTCGTCCTCGGGTGCCTCCCTCCAGGTGAGGCTCCGCGACCCGCTTGTTCCCTCCACCAGTGCGTGCCTCCCGCACGCCGCCTGGAGCAGCAGGACGACCAGCCAGAAGCCCCAGGTCCCGCGAAGCGGCCGCGTTCGTCTTCCCTGTCTCTTGGTGTCGATGCGGCGGTGCGGTTTCTCCAAGTCAGATCCCCCCGGATTGGAATAGACCCTGAAAGATAGGACGGAAATCTCCCAACCATACAGGGGGGTACCCAGCCAGCGGGTCACACAGGCTAACTGGGGCTACGCCCATCTGCAGGAGCGCGTCGACTCGTCTACTCCTCGATGAACTCCGAGCGCCGCCTACATAATAGAGTGCGGGAGCGCCACGTAACCGGGACAAGCCCATCCGCCGTTGCCTCGCCTTCGCTCAACTCAAACTGATCCCAGCATGAGCACCGGCGGGCGGCGGAGTGTTGGCTGGCGGATGGATGAAACCCCGGTACTCACGGGTTTGAGCGGAATTCTTGCTTCCACTGTCCTCACGGACAAGCCGAAGAGGTGGGCCCGGACAATATAGAGAGTGGCCCACAGCGGTCGCGAGGGGTGTGTTCATGGGTCAAGCGATCTGGAAACGCAACAACGTGCGGGTGTTGGGCGAGGGCCGAGACACTCTGATCTTCGCCCACGGCTTCGGTTCCGAGCAGGGGGCATGGCGGCATCAGGTGGCGGCGTTCCAGGATCGCTACCGCATCGTGCTCTTCGATCACGTGGGGTGCGGCCAGTCGGACTTCAACGCCTACAGCCCACATCGCTACCGGAGCATGCACGGCTACGCGGAGGATCTGCTGGAGCTGTGCGAGGAGCTGGACATCCGTCAGAGCCTCTTCGTGGGCCACTCGCTCAGTGGGATGGTGGGGATGCTGGCGGCGCTGGTGGAACCCGAGCGCTTCCGGCGGCTCGTCTTCGTCAAGTCGACGCCCCGGATGCGCAACGACGCCGAGTCTGGCTACGTGGGCGGCTTCGAGCAGGCGGAGATCGACGGGATGCTCGACGCCATGGCCTCCAACTTCTACGCGTGGGCGGGCGGCTTCGCGCCGGTGGCCATGGGCAATCCGGAGCGGCCCGACCTGAGCCAGGAGTTCACCCGCACGCTGAGCGCCATGCGGCCGGACATCGCCCTGGCCATCGCCCGCATCGTCTTCAACTACGATCACCGCGCGGACCTGCCCCGGCTCAAGGTGCCCACGCTCATCCTCCACGCGGGGGAGGATGTCGCCGTGCCCGACACCGTGGGCGAGCACATGGTCCGGCACATTCCCCGCGCGACCCTGTCCACCATCAGCGCGAGCGGACACCTGCCCCACTTGAGCGCGCCCGAGCAGGTGAACCGCGCCCTCGGCTCCTTTCTGTCCGCCACGGCATGAAGCGCTGGCGGCCCGTCGCGCGCGTGCTCCGTCACCCGGATCTCCTGCCCACCTTCCGGGGAATGTTGCTGGGGCTCGCGGCGCTGATCCTCGTGTCCGAACTCGCGCTGGGCGAGGGCCTGACCGTCCGGTGTCTGGCCCCCGTTCTCTTCGTGTTCAGCACCCTGTTGCCCGTGCACTCCTCCTGGTGGTGGGGTGGGGGGACGGTGGGGGTGCTGCTGTTGCCCGTGCTGGTCGGTCCCCAGGGCGAGGGCAGTCTGGTGCTGCTCGTGCTGGGCTTCGCGCTGCTGGGCGGGGTGGGCACGCGCCGCGTCCTGCTCTCCGCGGAGTGGTCGTTGGCCTCGCGCGAGGTGCTCGGCACCCTGCTGTCGTCGGACCGCCACGCGCGTCCCGAGCAGGTGCTGCGCGAGACGCTGGACCTGATACGCGAGGTCACCGGGGCACGCTCCATCGCCGCCCTGCGCCAGCTCGACGAGGTGTCGGCCGAGACGCTCGTGGCCCTGCCCGAGCCGGTGCTCTCCCATGCGCTGAACTCGCCCCGGCTCTTCGCCGATGCCCTCTCGGGGGATCGCTGCCTCTACCATCATGACTACGCCCGGGTGTCCGGCGCCTCGCGCTTCCTGCTGGCCGAGGGGGTGCGCTCGCTCGTGGTGCTGCCGCTGCGCTGGAGCCTCCAGGGCGGCGCGGAGTCCTCCCAGGGCGCCATCCTGCTCACGTGGCACCGCCGCGCGCACCTCCATGCCCACCTGCGCCGCTTCGTGGAAGTGCTCGGGGACGGGCTGCGCACGCTGTTGCGGTTCACGGAAGACAGGTTGCGCTACGAGCGGCTCCAGGCCCGCTACGGCGCCATCCTGGAGACGGTGCCCCAGGGGGTGGTGTTCGTGGAGGCCAGTGGCGAGCAGGGCTGGGTCAACCAGGTGGCGGGCGAGCTGCTCGGCCTGGCTCCGGGGCCCGTGGAGCCGGTGCGGCTGGCCCAGGCCATGGCGGAGCTGCGCGCGCGCACGAGCAACCCCGAGGAGATCGCCGCCAAGGGCGCGCGCCTGTTCACCCAGCCCCAGGCGGACATCCGCGACTGGATCTGGACCTTCCAGGAGCCTCGGGAGCTGGTGCTCCGCGTCTCCAGCACGCCCACCCACGTGCGCGACGTGCCGGGCCGGCTCTGGCTCCTGGATGACATCACCATCGCCTGGCGGGCACGACAGGCGCGGCGCGAGGCCGAGGCGGCGCTGCTCGAGGAGAAGGAGAAGGCGGATCAGCTCCTGCTCAACATCCTCCCCCAGGCGGTCGCCCGGAAGCTCAAGCAGGAGACGCGCACCATCGCCGATGGCTTCGCCGACGCCAGCATCCTCTTCGCGGACCTCGTGGGCTTCACCCACCTGGCCGAGCGCGTCTCGCCCAAGGGGCTCGTCTATCTGCTCAACGAACTCTTCTCCGCGTTCGATCAGCTCACCGAGAAGCACGGGCTGGAGAAGATCAAGACCATTGGGGATGCGTACATGGTGGCCGGAGGGCTGCCCCTTCCCCGGGCGGATCATGTCGGGTCCATCGCGGAGATGGCGTTGGACATGATGGCGTTCCTCGAGGACTTCAACGCCAGGCGCGAGGAGCCGCTGCGCTTGCGGATCGGCATCGACACCGGGCCCGTGGTGGCGGGCGTCATCGGCACCAAGAAGTTCAGCTACGACCTGTGGGGCGACACCGTCAACACGGCCAGCCGCATGGAGTCCCACGGGCTGCCAGGGCGGATCCACGTCACCCACGCCACCTACGAGCGCCTGTGTGACAAGTACCTCTTCACCGAGCGTGGCCGCATCCCCATCAAGGGCAAGGGCGAGATGACCACCTACCTGCTCGAGGGCCGGAAGAACTGAACAGGAGCGCCACGCATGAGGCAGGAACCGATGGAGATGAACCTCGACTGGGTGACGCCCGAGCTCGTGGTGGGAGGCCGCTTCCCGATGGAAGCCGCGGCCCATCTCTCCCAGCGGCTCGGCATCCGTTACGTCGTCGACGTCCGGGTGGAGTGCTGTGATGACGAGCGCGTGCTGCGCGAGCACGGCATCACCCTGCTGCACCTGCCCACGGTGGACATGTGTGCCATCAGCCTGCCGATGATTCGCGACGGGGTGGACTGGGTCCGCGAGCGCCTGGAGCGGGGGGAGAAGGTCTTCATCCACTGCGAGTACGGCATCGGCCGTAGCGCGCTGCTGGCGCTGTGCGTGCTCGTGTCGCGAGGGTACGGCCCGTTGGAGGCGCTCGCGCTGGCCAAGCGACGGCGGCCCAAGGTGTCTCCGAGTCCGGAGCAGCTCGAGGCCTTCATGGCCTTCTCGGAGGAGTGGAGGCGGGCCCATGGCGCCTCCTGGACCGTGCCCGTCTTCGATGCGCTGGCGGCCATCGCCTACAGCCACCCGCGACCCTCCTCGCCGTCACCTGGGTAGGGCTCTCCCGGGAGTCACGCGCATGCTCGTCTATGGAGATCGGCCCCGCTCGCGGGCGCCTGGAGAGGTGCTCGCCGACCTGCGCCGTCAGATGGCCGAGGCCGAGGCCCTGCCCGCTGGCATTCTCTGGCACACGGCGCTGGCCCGGTTGTTGATCGACGCGGGCATGCTCGCCCAGGGGCTCCTGGATGCCAGGTATGAGCAGGAGGGCCACGACGAGCAGGGCCCCGAGCAGGCGCGAGCCCTGGCCCTGCCGCTGGCGGTGGCGCGGGCGCTCTGGGCGTCGCACCGCGGTGGCCATCGCGTCCGGAGCGCGCTGCCCTGGGACGCACTCGAGGCGCTCGAGCGTGCCTCGCTGCCGGACTCGGTCACGCTCAAGACGCCCGAGGGGTATGCCTATTACGCCCTCTATCCCGAGGCGTACATGGAAGCGGCCCGCGGCCTTCCTGGTGGACGCGAGGCGCGCGTCATCGGCATTCGCAGCATCGGCACCAGCCTGGCCTGCGCGGTGGCCGCCGGAGCAGGTGTGAGCCTCGCGCCGATGACCGTGCGGCCCGGCGGACATCCCTTCCAACGCGAGCTGCGCCTGGGCCCCGGCATCGAAGCGGCCCTGCTGCGCTCGGAACGTGGCACCCCCTTCGCCATCGTGGACGAGGGGCCCGGCCTCTCCGGAAGTTCCTTCGGCGCGGTGGCGGATACCCTCGAGCGCTCGGGCGTGCCGGTGGAGCAGCTGCACTTCTTTCCCAGCCACCGGGGCGAGCCCGGCCCCATGGCGAGCGAAGCGCACCGCGTGCGCTGGCGCCGCGCGCACAAACACACGGTCGACTTCGAGCACCTGTTCCTGTCTCCCAGCGAGCCTCGGCACGCGTTGGCCTCGTGGGTGGAGGACCTGTGCGGTGTGCCGCTCGCCCCTCTGGAGGACCTGGGGGGTGGTGGCTGGCGGCGCGAACATTTCTCCCGGGAGGAGGACTGGCCCGCCGTCCATGTCCAACAGGAGCGGCGCAAGTACCTCCTGCGGACCGGGCGGGGCCTCTTCCTGCTCAAGTTCGCGGGATTGGGCAGCCGCGGAGCGCATGGCCTCGAGCGCTCGCGGACGCTCGCCGAGGCGGGGTGGGGGCCCGGGGTGCTGGGGTTGCGGCACGGCTTCCTCGTCCACCGCTGGGAGGCGGAGTCCACGCCGCTCGAGCCCACGGGCTTCGATCGCCGGGAGCTGCTCGAGCGGACCGGTGCCTATCTGGCCTTCCGGGTCCGTCACTTCGCCCGCTCGGGAGGGGGCCACGGCGCGAACCCCGAGCGGCTGCTCGAGATGGGGCGTCACAACACGCGCGAGGCGCTCGGCGAGGAGTGGGCCCGGTCCTGGTCCCGCTGGGAGGAGCAACTCGCGCGCCTGTCGGCTGGGATGAACGTGGTGGAGACGGATGGCCGCATGCATCCCTGGGAATGGCTCGTGCGGCCGGACGGAGTCCTCCTGAAGACGGACGCGGTGGATCATCACGACGCGCACGACCTCATCGGCTGCCAGGACGTGGCATGGGACATCGTGGGCGCCAGTGTCGAGCTGGGCCTCGAGCAGGGCGAGCTGGCCGAGCAGGTGTCACGGCGGGGGCCCCGAGCGGTGAGTGGCGCGCTGCTGCGCTTCTACCTCCCCTGCTACCTGGCCTTCCAATGGGGCCACCATCAGCTCGCCTTCCAGTCCCTGGCCTCGCAGGTGCCCGCGGAGGCCGAGCGCCTTCGCACCGCCGCTCGGCGCTATGCGCGGGCCCTGGAGCGGGAGCTGGCCGCCGGGTGAGCGGGGGAGGGAGGGCACGAATACTCATGTAAAGGACTTTGGGACCCCTGATACAAAAAACCGACGCCCACAGACCCCCGGAAACGTCCTCTCTTTGTCCCCTTGGCGGATGCACTCCAGGCTCTCTAGGGATAGGCGGCGGGACTTGGTGGAGGGTCGCCAGAGGGCCGAGAGGGCACTTCATGATGCCCAGAGGGGACTTGATGGGGCCGAGCGGTCCCCGATGCGCTACCTAGCTGCGCAGGTGGATTACGCGGAGGCGGAGCAGGATGCCGTGGGTGTGCTCCTGTGCGATGCGGAGCCTGATTTTCGGCTTCGGACAGGTGCCCGGAGGCATCTAGTGCACCCTGTAGGTGCCCATAGGTGCCCCGATGGACCTCTGTTCCCTGCTGTCATGATCTCTTGCCGGCGGGCTACGCTACGCCCGTCCGTAGGAGAAACGCGCATGCTTCGTAGTGCTTTCGTAGGCACAATTGCTGGCTCCGTCCTAATTTCCGTCTTCGCCTTCGCCCAATCAAATCATCCCCCTAAGACAGTAGCCTCCTCGCTGTCTTCTGGTCGCTGGCAGGTGGTCAACCCGACTCCGGACATGACCCGGAACACCATGCTGCTCGATACTGCCACCGGCGATAGCTGGGTGCTCTGCATCGTAGATGGCGGCTCAAAGGGCTGGTGCCCACTCCCCAAGGGTAGCTTTCCCGCCATGAGCGAGGAGAAGTCTCAGTAAGAAACGTGGATCTACCTTCACTGAGCCCTCTATTGGGGTCCCCTGGTGAGTCTCTACTGGGCCCCTCTGGTGCACCCCATGTTGTCTTCAGGGCTTCCCCTGGAGGAAAGAAAACCAGCACTCACCAGGAGTCCACCCACAAGGGGCTTTGAACCGGTGGGGCTGGTTTATGGCCAGCTCTGGACGGTCCCCGGCATCGACGAGGTCTGGGGGGGTGGGGATGCGGCCGGCCATTATGGGCCGCTTACACCCAGGCCGTGTTGCCGGATGGTCGAAAGTACCTGGTATTCATCGTGCTGGGGGACCGGGACGGGCGTATCGCGGTGGAGGATGGCTTCCAAGCCGGGGCCTTCATCCTCAACTGGAACGTGCCGGTGCGCGCCGTCTGGCGGTGGCCCTGAGCGCCGAGAAGCAGTCAGCTACATGCTGACAAATTCGCAGTCCTTTACCAAGACGTTCATCGTCAGGCTGTCGACTCGCCTATGGGTGGTGGCGCGCGCCCCCCTGGCGCGAGGGTCCGCTTTCTTCGAGTGCCCCTCGTCGAAGAAGCACTGCACCTGGGGAATTGCCAACTGGCAGCTAGTGCCCACTGCCACGTAGATGCTGCCCATGATGCCTCGCTTAAAATCATTTCTAGTAGGAGGCTATTCGGGTGTTTTGCCCGAGGGTCAGCTTGCTAGGAATGAGCACTACCGAAACTGCTCTGAACTCGGGAGGCACCCGTCAATGCCGCTACCTCTCTGCACCAGCCCTCCACCCGCAGCTGAGCCCCTACTCGATTTTATAAGTTCACGACTCGGCTGCTCGTACACCTAGTCGATAGCCGTTGAGGAAATAATAGGAGTATCCCGGTAGCGGAATAGCTAGTCCAGCAGCCCCCAGGTCTATCGCCTTCCAGTCGTCGAACTTCTGGCCGTCGTAGGTGCACTTAGCGGCTGCTACCACTCCTTTGGAGTAATGTTTTACGGCACTTAGCACATCCCCGGCCTGAACGTTCTGTGTTTGGATCTTGCCGGAGGCAATCTGGGTGATATGAGGGATCGATTTCTTTGCCGTGTCGAACCAGTCGGGTTGGACCTCCGCCTTTACCCACGCAGGAAACGAGCCACACTCGTAAAGAGCAAGGTCAAGTTCTGCTTGGCAGCGGAAGATCAACTTTCTAAGCCAATTCAGATGAAGCCCGTTCGGAACAAGTACCTCGGCACAACGACGACGGGGCTTTTCGTGGTCGCCCTGTGTGTGGGCCCCTCTGCTATATATGTCGGCAAAGGGAAGCCCATTGAACCAGTTGTCGTCGGCCAACTGCGCATCTGTGTAATGAGAGCCCATGTTGCCGTTACTCACCCGGACATTGGGTAGCGTCAGCACATCAGGTGGAAACACCAAGTACACAGGACGGGGTATTTCGGGGTATGAGTTTTGGAACCTCTTTGGCCCCTCCGTCGAGTAAGCATATGGGGTGGCGGGCGCAAAGTAGAGGCGAGCGCAGTCATGCACCCATTCTGGGGCCCGGCCGTTAACCTGTGCCGACGCGCAATCGCGCTTGATGATACTCTGCCGCTCCGCTTCATTGCGGGAGTAAAGCATACCTGTGCTCAGGATTGAGCCAAGGTTGTCGGCGTCCGTGAAAAAGCAAAAGTTCCCGGCATGGCGGAATTGCTGACGCAGTTCTGCGAACTTCGTGTCCAGGAATGACTTGCTAACTGGCATTTATGACAAACTCCGCAGGTATCAGTGCCTCAACCATCCCTCGGTGCGAAGCCAGCTAAGGCATTTTCTGACTTGGTCCGCACTGTATGGCTTGGACCTACGCCGTTTCCACTCAAGCACGTCCGCGATGATTTCGTCCTCGCTCGTTTTCTCGCGTGCGACCATTAGGGTTGTAGCGGCGAGCTCCGCTTGGTCATTCGTGAACTTGGAAAAAACCAGGGCCAGCTTTTCAATAACAGCCTGATACTTCTCCAGGGTTGGACTTAGACGTTCAGCATAGGCGACAAGGGCAGGACCAGGTGCATATGCGAATGCGCCCTGCGAGCCGACCTGTCTTTCCGAAAGTAGTCCGTTGTTCACCATGTGACGAATCAGTCGAGTCCATTCGTCAGAGTAGGGTCCGTATGTAGCTCTAACGTACTTCACAGGCACTGGGATCCCAGCAATCTGCGCAAAATAGGCCATCTTTTGCAGGAGGATTCGGCCAATCCGTACCTGCGGATTTTTTTGGAGGATGCTTTTTAGTGCAACAACGATAGCAACAGCTTCAGGGGCAGATGTCTGCGCCGCGCGGTGAAGATCGGCCTGTTCTACTCCCTTTCTCAAAATGGCTGCTTGTAAGTCGTCCGCAGAAACTCCACTCGGAACATACAAATCAACGGGCACGCCCAATTTCTCAAAGTTGTCGTAGAGAATGGGACCGATTACAGCCCATTCCAGGCCGCCAGCCCCACATCCAAGTGGAGGCGCTGCCAGCGACTCAATCCCCCACACGCCTACATGGCGGGTGAGATAGTCCAATCCAGCCCGAATGTCCGCGAGATTAGAAACCGAGCGCCAATGCCCCTTTGTTGGGAACAAGACGAAGGACGGGGGAACAAGGCGGCGCACGTACATAGGTCGGCCAAGGCGCATTTCACCGGCCTTGCAGAGACGAGCGTACTCCTCGTACATGTCGGGGTAGCGCTTCTTGGCTTCTAGCGCGATACCCTTTCCCATCACCCCAACGCAGTTTACGGTGATGACAAGGGCCTGAGCGTTCGAGGTAAAAAGATCCCCGGACTTTAGGATGACCGCTCGCCCCCTCGGCTCAGTAGCCTTGTGATGTTCGTGTGTTTCGGTCTCCACGTTCAAGGTTCCTAGCATATCCGTTCGGAAAACGCGCAAAAGTTGCCCAAATTGAGCGCACCGAATATTCAATAACCGTGCCAGTGGCCACATCACGGCGTGCGTATCATCTATCCGGTGAGCACGTAGACGCAAAAACCGGTTCTGGTTTGAGCCTGCTTGCTCCTGACTGGCTACCCCTTGACGGCCCTATGGTCCTCCGTCCATCGTGGCCCGAAGAAGGTGTCCGATGCCCTCAAGGAGGCGATAGTAGAGGTACATTGGCACCGGGCCGAATGCCTTGAAGTCAGCGACTTCCGCTCCACCTGCTTGTTCGGCCCCTGCACAAGTAGCGCGAGGAACCCATACGAGAGGTAGACGAGTCGAACCATCCGCTTCAGCCTCGTCCACGTTGAGGGTGCGCACGTCCTCCAAGTCGAAGCCCTGCTTCAGGAAGCGGTTGCTCTCCTCCACGCTCCAACGCTCCAGGTAGATGAGCATTACCCCCGTGATGATCTCCGGTATGGGATCTCGGAAAGGTCCGGGCCGGGCGGTCAGCCATAGTTCGAGGTCCATGCGGACCTGCCGCTAGACGCAACTGGCATCGCGGCGGCAGCGGAGCAGAGGGCGCACGCGCATTCTGGGGGCACGCGACGCCGTTCAACGCGACTGTGGAGATTTCGCGGCAGACGCGTCATCTGGTGCGCAAGCCGGGAGTTTCGCCACGGGGGCTGCCAGCGCTCAAACTCCGTGAGGACATTCGCTCGCCTGAGATTTCGCATCGGCTGGGGTCGCTGAACTATTGGTCGGACGCTGCCGCACGGGCCATCGGCTTCCTGAACCGCGTCCGAGACGCGGACCTGCTCTCGCGCTCACGGCGCACCGCGATGGGCGGGTGAGTGGTCCGGCTCATGGAGGTATCACTCGATCCCGACAATCCCGCGCACCTGGACGCGCTCCTGCGGGTCTACAAGCGCTTCCCGGAGATTGGCGGCCGCTCCTCCCCTTGAGGTTGAGGCCAGCACGGCTCGCCTTCCATTCCCGGTTTCGCGGGTCCGCTTGGAGGGCGAGCACCTTCGCGCCGCCGCTCAGCGCTATGCGCGGGTCCTGGAGCGGGAGTTGGCCGCCGGGTGAGCGGGGGAGAGAGGGCGGACGCCGAGGCCCGCCTCCCCCGGGTGCGCGGACCTACCTTTCCTGGAGGAAGGAGGCCGCTTATGGATCGCACGACGGAGATTCCCCCTCAAGGGTGGTTCAACTACTTCGCGGGCTTGAGCAGGCGGGCGCTGAGCCACCCGGTCCGGGTGGAAGTGGAGAGCATGGAGATGGGCGCTCAGGAACTGGTTCACGCGCTGCCCCTGTTAGGCATCGACGTGGAGCCCAGGGGCTCGGAGCTGGGGTCCATCGAGTTCACCCTGGGAGATGAACACCAGGACTTCCTGCACCGCATCGCCCGGCCCGTGCAGGTCTACCTCAAGATCGATGACAACGGAGACCTCGACTGCCTCGCCATCGAGGACCGCAGTGGAACCAGGACCCTGCTCTTCTTCGAGGAGGGGGGCGTCTCCGCCTGGGTCCATCCGAGCATCCAGGAAGCGGAGCCGCCCGTGTTGGGCCTGTAAGCGCTCCTCCTCACCGTCTGCGCATGTGCCGGGCCAGGTTCTTGACTCGCCGGAGAGCGCCCGCACAGTGCGGCGCGTGTTCTGGCGAGGGTGGAGGGTAGTCAGTGTCGCGGCGGCCTTGATGTTGGCCTCGTGTGTGTCCGTACGCGGTCGGCCGGCGCCGGTGGAGGTGGGCCCGCTCGACGTGGCCCAGGACTACCTGCGGGCCTGGGGCGAGGGAGACCTCGCCGCCATGCGGCGCGCGGTGGTCGAGCCGCCGGCCGATCTCGAGGCGCAACACCAGCGCTTCCGGGACGATCTGCGCATCATCACGTCCCGCTTCGAGCTCGGCCGTGTCGAGCGCGAGGAGGACAGCGCCCGGGTCACCTTCCGTGCCCTGCACGTCCTGCGCGGGCTGGGCGAGTGGGAGGTGGACGGCGTGCTGCACTTCGTGCGCCGGGAGGGTCGCTGGTGGGTGCGCTGGTCTCCGGCGGTGCTGCACCCCGAGGCACGCGAGGGGGACCGTTTCTCGCGCACGAGGACGCGTCCCGCGCGGGCCCGTCTGCTCGATGGGCGGGGGCATCCCCTCACCGGCGAGGGCGAGGTCATCACCATTGGCGTCGAGCCCCGGCGCATCCAGAGCCGCGCGGCCGTCGCCTCGGCGCTCCAGGTGCTGCTGGGCGTGGATCCGGCGCGGTTGGACAAGACGCTGAACGCGCCGGGCGTGTCCCCCGAGCACTTCGTGCCCATCATCGACGTGCGGCCCGCGCTCTACCAGCAGGTGCGTCCGGCGCTGGCGCCCGTGCCGGGCATCTTCTTCCGCCGCAAGAGCGCCTGGCTCACCCCGGAGGAGGGCTTCGCGGCGCACACGCTGGGCCGGGTGGGGGAGGTGACGGCCGAGCTGCTCGAACGGTTGGGGCCGGTCTACCAGCCGGGAGACACCGTGGGCCTGTCGGGACTGGAGCTGGCCCATGAGCCGCGGCTCGCGGGGCTGCCGTCCGGAGAGGTGCGCCTCACCCGTCCGTCCGGAGAGGTGCGCGTCCTCGGCCGCTTCGCGGGAGCGCCCGGTACGCCGGTGCGGACCACGCTCTTGCCCGAGGTGCAGTCCGCCGCGGAGGCCGCGCTCGACGGAGTGGCCCAACCCGCGGCGCTCGTCGCGGTGGACACGCGCACGGGCGCCATCCTGGCCCTCGTCAGCCGGCCGCTCGAGCAGCCGTTGAATCGCGCGCTCACCGGCCGCTATCCGCCCGGCTCGACGTTCAAGGTCGTCACGTCGGAAGCGCTGCTCGCCCGGGGCCTGGGCGTGGACGCCGCGGTGCCGTGCCCGCCCACGGCGAGCGTGGGGGGCAAGGCGTTTCGCAACTTCGAGGGCGAGGCGTTCGGCAACTCCCGCCTGCGTCAGGTCTTCGCCCACTCCTGCAACACGGCCTTCGTGACACTGGCCGCGGGGCTCGGCACGGGCGCGCTCGAGGACGCGGCGCACCGCTTCGGCTTCGACGTGGCGTACAACGTGGGGCTGCCCTCTCCCGGTGCGTCGTTCCCCATGCCCCGGGATGATGCCGAGCGGGCGGCGGCCGCCATCGGCCAGGGCCGCGTCCTGGCCACGCCGCTGCACATGGCCTCGGTGGCCGCGGCGGCCGAGTCGGGCAGGTGGCGCTCGCCCTATCTCCTCACCGAGCTGTCGGGAGGCCCCAGTGCTCCGCTCGCACCGGGAACCCGCGCGCCCTTGCAGGCGCTGATGCGGGCCGTGGTCACCGAGGGCTCGGGCCGGTCGGCCGTGGGTGTGACGGGGCTCGCCGGCAAGACGGGCACCGCCGAGTTCGGCACCGGCACGCCCCTGCCCACGCACGCGTGGTTCATCGGCTTTCGCCAGGGCATTGCCTTCGCCGTGCTGGTGGAGGGGGGCGGCGTGGGGGGCCGGGTCGCCGTGCCCATCGCCGCGAGGTTCGCCGCGGCGTTGTGAGCGCCGCTCAGCTCCAGGTGCGCTGCTGGTTGCGCGCGTTCTTCTCGCGGAACGCCTGCTCCAGGTCCACGCCCGTCCGGTTGGCGATGGCCACCAGGTAGTTGAAGACGTCCACCAGCTCCTCGGCGAGGTGGGCCTTGGCCTCCTCGGCCGGGGTGCTCTTCCCCTCGTCGTAGTACTTGTTGTAGCGGCGCACCGCCTTGAACAGCTCGCCCACTTCCTCGCCCATGAGGAAGCAGTTGTGCACCAGGTCCACCTTCAGCCATCCATGCAGCGTCTCGAGCTCGTGGATGTAGCGCTGGTAGTCCTTCATCGTCGCGCCTTCGGGGAGTGAGATCATGCCGTCCTTCCTCGCTGGCGGCCCCGCGGGCTGTCAACCCTGGGGCGTGCGGTTCTTCGAGCGGCGTGTCAGCCAGTTGCGCAGGAAGGCCTTCACCGCCGGGTGTGGGGACTCGCGCACCACGTCTGGTGGGCCCGACGCGACGACGAGTCCCTCGTGCATGATGGCGAGGCTGTCGGCCATGCCGAAGGCGGACGCCACGTCCGGGGTGATGACGAGCGAGGTCGCCCCGAGCTGCTGCTTGCCGGTGACGATGATCTCGTTGACGGCGGCGGTGGTGAGCGGATCCAGACCGGCCGTGGGATCGTCGTACAGGAGGATCTTCGGCTGGAGGATGGTGGCGCGCGCGAAGCCCACGCGCTTCTGCATGCCGCCGGACAGCTCGCCGGGGAAGCGCTGGGCCGCGTGGGACAGGCCCACCTTGGCCAGCGTCTCGTTCACCGTCTTGAGGATCTCCTCCTCGGGCATGCGGGTGCGCTCGCGCAGCGGGAAGGCCACGTTGTCGAAGACGTTGAGCGAGTCGAAGAGGGCATTGGCCTGGAAGAGGATGCCCTGCTTGCGGCGCATCTGCTCGAGCGTGGCCTCGTCCATCTTCGCCACCTCCTGGCCCTCCACGAGCACCATGCCCCGGTCTGGCCGCAACAGGCCCATGATGTGCTTCATCAGCACCGACTTGCCCGAGCCGGACATCCCCATCAGCACGCAGGTGGTGCCCTCGGGGACCACGAGGTCCACGCCTCGCAGGGCCTGATGGTCGCCGAAGGACTTGTGGAGCTCCCTCACCTCGATGGCCAGCTTGCGTACTGGCCCGCCGCTCGTGTCACTCATCTCCCGCGAGCATAGCGCACGGACGCCGGGGGGTCCCCGTCCGCGCTACTCGGAGGCTTTGTGGAGCTCCTCGAGGCATTGCACCACCAGGGCCGTCCAGCCCGTCTGGTGCGTGGCGCCCAATCCCCGGCCGGTGTCTCCGTGGAAGTACTCGTGGAAGAGCACCAGGTCGCGCCAGTCGGGGTTGTCGGTGAAGCGCTTGTCGTCTCCGTGGCAGGGGCGGCGGCCCGAGGCGTCCGGGAGGAAGAGCCGGCTGAGCCGCGCGGACAGCTCTCGCGCCACCTGCGCCAGCGTCATCATCCGCCCCGAGCCCGTGGGGCACTCCACCTGGAAGCTCTCGCCATAGAAGTGGTGGTAGCGCTCGAGCGCCTCGATGAGCAGGTAGTTGAGGGGGAACCACACCGGGCCGCGCCAGTTGGAGTTGCCGCCGAACATCCCGCTGTCGGACTCGCCGGGCACGTAGGCCACCCGGTACTCCTCGCCCCGCACGTCGAACACGAGCGGCTCGGTGGCGTGCACGCGCGAGAGCGAGCGGATGCCGTACTCCGAGAGGAACTCCTCGGGATCCAGCACCCGCCGCAGCACCCGCAGGAGCCGCTCGCGCGAGGGAATGGCCAGCAGCCGGTGCCCGTGCAGACACCCCTTGCCGTCCGGCTTGGAGAGGTAGGAGGTATTGCGGGACAGGTCCGCGCGGTTCTCCAGGAACCAGCGCAGGCGCTTGGAGAAGCCGGGCAGCCGCTCGAGGCGCCGGTCCTCGAGGATCTCCGCGGCGAACAGCGGCACCAGTCCCACCATGGAGCGCACCCGCAGGGGCGTGGCATGGCCCTCCAGGAGCAGCTCGTCGTAATAGAAGCCGTCCTGCTCGTCCCACAGGCCCGTGCCGCCCAGGTTGTTCATCGCGTCCACGATGGCCACGAAGTGCTCGAAGAACTTGGAGGCGATGTCCTCGTAGGCGGGATCGTCCTGCGCCAGCTCCAGCGCCATGGCCAGCAGGGTGGTGCAGAAGAAGGCCATCCACGCCGTGCCGTCCGCCTGATCCAGCCGTCCGCCGGTGGGCAGGGGTTTGGAGCGGTCGAACACCCCGATGTTGTCCAGCCCGAGGAAGCCACCCGCGAAGAGGTTCTTCCCGTCGGCGTCCTTGCGGTTCACCCACCAGGTGAAGTTGAGCAGCAGCTTGTGGAAGGTGCGCTTGAGGAAGGCCGTGTCTTTCTTCCCGTGAGACGCCGTCATCTTGTACACGCTCCAGCAGGCCCAGGCGTGCACGGGCGGGTTCACGTCGGACAGCTCGAACTCGTACGCGGGGAGCTGACCGTTGGGGTGCATGAACCACTCGCGCAGGAAGAGCACGAGCTGCTCCTTGGCGAAGGTGGGGTCCACGCGCGCGAAGGGAATCATGTGGAAGGCGAGATCCCACGCCGCGTACCAGGGGTACTCCCACTTGTCCGGCACCGAGATGATGTCCCGGTTGTACAGGTGCCCCCAGTCCCGGTTGCGCCCCTGGAGGCGCGAGGGGGGCGGCGTCGGCTGGGCGGGGTCCCCCTCCATCCAGGGCTTCACCGCGTAGTGGTAGAACTGCTTGGTCCACATGAGGCCCGCGTAGGCCTGCCGGGCCACGCGCCGCTCCTCCGGGGCGAGCGTGCGCGGCAGCCGGGAGTCATAGAACTCGTCCGCCTCGGCGATGCGCTGGGCGAACAAGGTGTCAAAGGACTCGCCGAAGAGCTGGGCGGGGGCGTCCGCTTCGGAGAAGAGCCGCAGCCGGAGCACGACCCGGCCTCCCGGGGGCAGCTCCAGCACGTGGTGGAAGGCGGCCTTGGTGCCCGTGCCGGCCGTGTTGACGGCCTCGCGGCGTCCCTGGACCACGGCGTCGTGGAACGCGTCCTTCACATGGGGCACCGTGTTGGGCACGCCGAAGAGCCGCTCGCGGTTCGTCTCGTTCTGGGTGAAGAGCAGCGG
Source organism: Cystobacter fuscus DSM 2262 (assembly GCF_000335475.2). Lineage (NCBI taxonomy): Bacteria > Pseudomonadati > Myxococcota > Myxococcia > Myxococcales > Archangiaceae > Cystobacter > Cystobacter fuscus. Next base: position 187,069 of record NZ_ANAH02000020.1, read on the forward strand.
CGGGGCGGGGTGGCCCTCGGCCTTCTCGGCGTGCCATTGGAAGCGTCCCAGGGAGGCGTGCTCGGCGACGAGCGCGTGGGTGCTCAGCGCGGTCATGTGGGGCCGGGGCCAGTAGCCCTCGCCGTCGCGGCCCCAGTCCCACGTGTTGCGGAACCAGAGCGTGGGCAGCACGTGCAGGCGCGCCGTCTCGGGCCCCGCGTTGGTGAGGGTGAGCCGGATGAGCAGATCGTCCGGGCCCGCCTTGGCGTACTCGGCGCGCACGTCGAAGTAGCGGCGCTCCTCGAAGACGCCCGTGTCGGCCAGCTCGAACTCGGGGGCACCGCGGCCCCGGCGCTGGTTCTCCTCGATGAGCCGCTCATAGGGGAAGGCGGCCTGGGGGTACTTGTAGAGCGCCTCGAGGTACGAGTGGGTGGGGGTGGAGTCGAGGTAGAAGTACTCCTCCTTCACGTCCTCGCCGTGGTTGCCCTGGGGGCCGGTGAGGCCGAAGAGGCGCTCCTTGAGGAGGGCGTCCTTCTCGTTCCACAGCGCCACGGCGAAGCACAGCCGACACTCGCGGTCCGTGATGCCGAGCAGGCCGTCCTCGCCCCAGCGGTAGGCGCGGCTGCGCGCGTGCGCGTGGGGGAAGTCCGTCCAGCTCGTGCCCCCGGGTGAATAGTCCTCGCGCACGGTGCCCCACTGGCGCTCGGCGAGGTAGGGCCCCCACCGCTTCCAGTTGTGATCCCTCCGCTCGTCTTCCGCCAACCGGCGCGCCTCGGCACCGAGTCCCCGGCTCTGTGACATGACCGCTCCTCCCGTCCCCGGGATATCTTCTCCGCTCATGCGTGTCCCGTCGTTTCCCACTCGCGCGGTCGCCTTCCATGCCCTGGCGCTGGTGGCCTTTCTCGGGGGAGCGGTCTGGCTCGTGCGCGAGTCCCGCGCGCTCGCCGGCCGACAGGCGGCGCTGGAGCTGGCCGTGGCCGTGGCGGCCGGGGGCGTGGCGCTCCTGTCCCTGGTGGCCCTGGTGTCCCTGCTGCGCGCCCGCGCGGTCGTGGTGCTCGCGTCCCGGGCCTCCTCCGAGACCTATCTCCAGGTGATGGGGGTGATGGCGGTGCTGGTGCTCATCGGGGTGCAGGTGCTGGCCACCGGGACGCGGCCCGCGCTGGGCGCCTTCTGCCTGATGCTGAGCGCGTGGCTGATGGGGGTGGGCCTTCACCTGGTGCCCGCGCTGCTGCTGTCCTCCGAGGGTTTCGTGGACCAGTTGGGCAAGCGCACCCGCTTCTCCGAGCTGGAGTGGTTCGAGCTGCGGCGCACCCAGGACGAGCCGCCGCGCACGTTGCTGCGGGCGGGGCGGGGCGATCAGCTCCACATCCACACTCGCCTGGTGGACCTGGACTCCGAGGCGCTGCGCAAGGTGCTCGTGCGCGCCGGGCTGTCCGCGAAGGCCCCTCGGGGCTGAAGGCCCTACTTCTTGTCCTTCTCCTTGCCCTTCTCGGGTTCAGGCCACTGGGGACGCCCGGAGCCCGAGTTCTTCCATGGATCTCCTCCCACGCCGAACGCCACGAGCCGCAGTGGGTTGTCTCCGTTGAGGTAGGTCATCCCGAGCCCGGGGACGGAGGGAGACCAGCCCGCCTTGAGCTTGTCGCCGATGAGATACTCCGTCACCTCGAGTTGCCGCCCGGCCACCGTCTCGGGGTGCTTGCGCAGGACCTTGATCGGGGGGGACTCGCCCTCGGTGTCCTTGGGGGGCTCTTGCTCCTGGGGCTCCCGGCCCGGGATGTACGAGCGCACCAGGAGCAGGTTCTCGGGTGAGAACTTCTCCCCGGCCACCAGGAAGTGGAGGGCGATGCGCCCCATGCCCGGTGCGTCCATCTCGAGGATGTACCACTGTCCTCTCCTGCCATTGTGCGTGCCGAACGCGCCCACCTTGAAGACGAGCTCCGTGGCCCCGTCGGAGGACTGGGCGGTGTAGCGTGCCCACCCATTCCTCTGGGGCACGAGGGGCAGCCCGAACATTTCCCCCTGCGCGGACGCGGTGGGCATGGCGGCGAACCACAGTGTCAGGATGACTGCCCAGATCCGGCTCATGCTTCCTCCTGTTTCGATGTCGGGCGGCTTGTCGCCGTCCATGATGGGGCCGGATAGTACCCGGCATGCTCCCTGCCCTGTCCGCCTCCGTCCTCGCCCTCACGCTTCAGCTTGGCCCCGGAGCACCCACGGGCCCGCTCCCGGATGCCGGCACGCCCCTCGACGCGGGCACGCCCACCGTCGCTGCCTCGCGCCTGGAGGAGGCGCGCACGCTGGTGCCCTTGCCGCTGCTCTACGGGAAGTTCCGCCCAGAGGTGGGCTCCTTCGTCGAGTACGACGTCACCACGAAGGAGGGCAAGGTGCGGGTGCGGGCCGCGGTGGTGGGCCGGACCGAGCACAAGGACGGGCCCATGTTCCAGGTCGAGTTCGAGTACCTGGCCGTGAAGCCACGCTCGCTGGTGGTGCTGTGGCTCATCGGTGATACGCATCCGCTGGTGGATCGGCTGGCGCTCTCGCTGGAGCCCCATGCGCCCATCTCCATCCCCGTGGATCTCTCCGTGGACAGCCCGGAGCTGCGCGGGCGGCCGGGTCCGGAGACGGAGGCGCCGGTGAAGTCGGGCCCCTTCGCGGGCAAGGCGGTGCGGCGCACCTGGCGGTTGGAGGACGGCCGCACCGCGGAGGCGGTGCTGTCGGACAAGGTGCCGCTCTTCGGCGTGGAGTCCGTGCGTGGCGCCGATGGCGCCACCTGGGTGGCGCGCAAGTCGGGCACGGGGGCTCGCCCGGAGCTCAAGTCGGTGCCCGTCGCCATTCCCCGCCTGCCCGAGGAGTGAGCCGGGGGCTCGCGCGAGCCCGGGCATCAGCCGAGCGGAAAGCCGAGGATGACGTAGAAGCCGCGGATGTAGATGGTGATGACGTCGAGCATGTCGGGAGCGAAGTGCATGAGCCCGCCCCCCATCACCAGCAGCGCGGCGGACAGCAACGTGAACTCCGTGAGCTGCTGGCCACGGTCGCGCCGGGCCCGACGGGTCGTCAGCCTTTTCATGGTCTGACCTCCTTCTGTTTCGTCTCCATCACCACGGCGATGATGGTCTCGGGGGAGCCTTCCTTCGTGTTCATGGCGGAGAGGGTCACGGATACCCGTTCTCCCCGCCGCTCGAAGTCGAGCACCTCCACATCCTTGTCGCTGCGTCCCCCCACGGCGGAGTAGCCGCGCACGGCCATCTCCTTGCGGTAGAAGCCGGCGAGTTCCCGGGGCGAGCCCCGGGCGATCTGCGTGAGCGTGGAGCTGTCCTTCGCCGGGCCCGGGTTCTGATCATCCACGCGCAGCACCGTCACCAGGCCAGTGGGCTGGGGCAGCATCTCGGGGGGCTCGGCCTTGAGGTGGATGCCCTCGGGGGCCTCGACGATGGCCGGGAAGACCCGCGCGCTCGGGGACACCTGCGTGCCTCCGGCCATCACGTTGACGGTGACGAGCGCTCCCAGCTTCTCGTCGTAGTAGTTGACCGCTCCGCCTCCGGAGCCATCCGGCTGTTCGACGACCCGACGGCCTCGTTGCTCGAACTGCTGGATGTAGAAGTCCATTACCTCGCGGGCGGAGGCCTTCACCTCGAAGAAGCCCATCTCCATCGGGTTGCCATTGGCCTGCAACTGGCCCATGGGGATCAGCTGGGCTCCGGGGAAGACCGGAACGAGCCGGCGCAGGCGCTGCACGGTGCCCGAGGGGATTGGAGGCGGTGGCTCGGGCATCTCCTGCCGCGGGGCGGGGGAGGGCTCTGGTGCCTCGGCTTCGGGCTCGGGGGGCGCCTCGGGCATCCACATCACCGTGGCGATGAGCGCGAGCACGCCCACCAGCCCGAGGGCCCTCGGCACCTTGCCTGTCTTGTCCGACAACCTCATCGCCTCGTTCCCCGCATGCCGTGCCGTCCTGGTCCACCCTCACCCGTGCTTCAGTGATTGCTCGCGTTCGGATCCTCGGCGCATGCGTTTCCGTCGTAGCGGAAGTAGCTCTGGGACAGGCTCAAGTTACCGACCTGCGAGTACACCGACTCCGGCTCGTCCGACTTGGAAGCGCCCTGGAAGAAATTACCCCGGCATTGATAGGCGCGCATCGGCCAGTTGTCGTCACGGCCCCCGCCGTTCTTGACGCCCCGCTTGTTCTTGATCTCGTCTGGCTCGCAGCTGTTGAAGCAGGCCTGGTCGTCCGACTCCCAATACGCCGCCTGGAGTATGTCTCCTGGCACGGTACGCGTGGGCCGATTGCCCGCCGGCGACGGCGCGGGGAAGTAGCCGTTATCGGACACCTTCCGGACGAGGACCGCCTTGTTGATGAAATCGTTGTTGAAGGGATACTCGAGCTTGAACAGGCTGAGCACCGTGCCGATGGCGCTCAGTGCCGAGCCCGCGGCACTGCCGAGCAAGCCCATATAGGCCACCTTCTGCACCCGTTCGCGCACCCGGCTCTCCACGACGCCCTGGTTGTTCTTCGGGTTGTCTCCTGGCTGCCAGGCGCGCCAGGTGTCGTGGTACACGTAGAAGGACTCGGTGAAGCCCACGTCCAGCTTGTTGTCGGAGAAGCCGGTGATGTACTGGCCGATCCGCTCCGGGATGATCCTGTTCTCCATCCGGGCCGTCACCGTGCTCTGGACCGCGCCCTTCGACGGGTCGAAGCCCATCTGGCCGACGATGCTCTCCACGGAGCTGCCCACCAGGGAGGTGATCATGCCGAGCATTCCGCCCACCCCCGCGCTCGAGCCGACGCCCGACATCGAGCCGGCGACCGGCGCGGGTTTGTCGCTGGCGGAGAAGGAGAGGGTGAGCTTGTTGCGGAAGCCCGAGCCGAGCGCCACGCCCGAGTCCGAGCCATTGAGATCCTGATAGCGGCTCTGGGCCTCGGAGGTGATCTGCCCCAGGTCCTTGCGCGCCGTGCGCTCGAAGGCGATGAAGCGCGCCGCCTCGGCGACCTTGATGCGCACCCGGAGGACTTCCCAGAAGTAGTTGGACCACAGCACGAGCACCACGAGCAGTGGCGCCATGATGGCGAACTCGACCGTCGAGCTGCCCCGGCGGGCCGGGCGGCGGCGCGTCCGGAGGTTCGCGCGGGGGTGGGCAAGGGAATGGTTCATGGCCCGGGTCTCCATCAGTAGTTGAGCGACGAGCGCTGGATGGTGTCCCAGTCGTCCATGACTCCCACCATCGCGTCCACGAGCTGCTTTTCCCAGTGCGTGCTGATTGGCGCGAGGCGGGCCGTCCACAGGGGATTGTAGAAGTTGGGCTCTTCCTTCCAGTCGCCAGGGCGATGATAGATGGCGCGTCCCACCGACATGGCGAGCATGCCCCCCGTCATGTCGGCGAAGATCTGATCACCCGTCTCCTTCTGGGTCATGTCGAGTTTCCCCTCCATGAATTTGGTCTTGAGCTGGAAGACCTTGCGCGCCTCGATCACGTTCTTGCTGGCGAACACCACGTTGCACGGGTAGCCGAAGTGGTAGGTCCACGGAGAATAGTAGCTCGGATCGGCGAGGATGAAGGGCGTGATGCCCTGCCACGTATGATGATCGTCTGACTTCGAGCCGTTCGCCTCATGGAAGCCCCCGTCCTTGTTCGCCGCGACGCGGACCTTGTAATCGAATTTGAAGATCGTCTTGGTAATGCCGAAGCAGGGGGCCTTCACCCGGATCCTGATGTCGTCCGAGGCGAAGAGCTCGTCCCTGCGCTCCTCCGCGACGAAGCTCTTGATCTGCGAGTCCGCCACCTTGTTGATGCTGATCCCTATCCCGAGGCAGATGTTGATGTTCCATCGGCGGCCGATCAACATGGGCCCCTCGCCCTCGGCGGTCCACTTCTTGCGCACGCCGTTGGCGATGTTGCCCATGAGCAGGCGGTACTTCGCCATGTTGGGATCGCTCAACGTGTTGCTGTTGTTCAGCAGCTTCTTGCGCTCTTTCAGCCCGGTGTCCCCAATGCTGGAAGGGGCGTTCGAGCTCGGGCCGTCATCCAACACGTGCAGGAAGTTGGTCGCGTTGGTCTCCTTCATGATGTCGAAGAGATCTTGTCCGAGCTGGCCGCCCTGGCCCGACGTGAAGAAGCCGTATTTGGCCTTGGGATCCGTCCCCGTGAATGGCTCGCTTGCTTGCGCGTTGTAGATGTTCATGTACGTGGACATCAGCAGCGCCTCCTGGGCCAGCCATAACCCTATGTTGATGAAGGTGATGACGGGAATGATCGCCCGGGTCAGGATGTCCACGATCTTGACCCAGGCATCGATGGCTTGCTCGACGGCCGCGAAGATGGCGCCGATCGCGGGGATGTACTTGAGGTACTTCGCGGCGGTGCCCACCGTCTTCTGCAGGTAGAGGGCATGGCTCACGTAGGACATCAGCGTGAGCATGGCCGAGTAGTGCACCACCATCGCGCGGTTGGTGTAGGCCAGGAAGTTATAGGTCCGCGCCTGCGTGACGGCGATGGAGTAGGACTGGGCGTCCGCGGCGTCCTGCGCCTTGATCTTCGAGTAGACACCGTGACCGATGCTCACCGAGGTCATCACCATGACGGCCAGGATGAGCATGGCGATCGCGCCGATGATCATGGCCTGTCCGCGCTCGTCGCGGCGCATCTTGCGAATCAGACGGAACATTAGAGGCTCCTCGTCATTCGTCCACCGCGCAGGGGCTGACGTGTTTCTGCATCATGTTGGACTGCATGCGCATGGAATAGTTCGCGCTCAGGGGGATGATGTACTTGCGCTTGTCCAGGGCGAGGCCGGAGATGAGCTTGTAGTCACCCTTCTGGCGGCTCGTCTTGCCCTTGTTCGCGCCCAGCTTCTCCAGGGCCCGGTGGGAGGCTTCGCCCCCCAGACGCTGGTTCTCGAACTGGAGGCCCCTGAGCTTGTCCAGGGACTCGAAGCCCATGAACCAGCCGTGGATGAGCCAGTTGGCGAAGGGGATGCGCATCTCGTAGAAATAGGTGATGCGCACCGTCAGCAGGTTGGCGCGGACGATGGTGTCGTCGCGTACGTCGTCGTAGTCGATCTCCTGCGACATCATGGCGTCGCCATAGGAGGAGAAGAGCCCCGAGATCTGGCTCCGCTTGGGGTTGAGCACCTCCACGCGCACCTTCTCGAGCTTGGTGCCGCTGTGGAAGAGCACCGGGTCGGTCGTTCCCTTGACGGCGTACTCCTTGTAGGCCGCGATCGCTCTTTCCAGATCGTCGACCCGGCCCGACTCTCCCGAGGGCCTGGGCCCCAGCGTGGGCAGCACGGCGAAGTACGCCGCGTTGCGCATCAACTCACAGTGCCCGTGGTTGACGATTCCCGCCCGCGCGGAGCGGTAGGCCGCGTACTCCGTCATCAGCCGCGCCTGATACATCATTCCCAGCTGGATGATGCCCAGCACCATGAACACCATCATGGGGAGGATGAGCGCCGCCTCGACGGCCGCTTGACCCGATTCCCGGGAAGATGTGGGGGTCATCTTCATAGTGGGCGCCAATTTCCCTTGGAGGGGACGATGTAGGGCATCCGTCAACTGGCCGAGCACATCGTTTCAGGGCCCGCCTGTCCACTTCCTGCCCGTCGGGGCGACTTCCTCCGTCCTTTCCGGACCCCGCCGCGAGAGGGTATGGACTCGGGGCATGAAGGATGCAGAAGTCCAGACCCCCCCCGCCGAAGTGCCCCCCCCGCCCTCCCTCGACGAGGTGCGCCGGTGCACGCAACTGCTCGAGAGCCTGGTCGGGGATCGCCGCCTGCTCATGGCCATCCCCGAGGAGGAACGGATCGCGCTGCTGACCGCCGCGGGCCACGTGGTGCACCCGGATCGGGAAACGAAGGTGCGGCTCGTCAAGGCGCTCCGGCGCGAGCGCAAGGAGGCGAAGCGCGAGCACGACCGGGGGCTGCGCGCGGGGACGGAGATCCGCTCGCTGCGCCGGAGCGCCGTCTTCACGGTGCCGCTGCTTCCGCCGCCGCCCTCGGAGGGGCCGGAGCGGCTGCTCGAGGTCGCGCGCAGGTGCTACGTGTGCAAGGCGGAGTTCCGCAAGCTGCACTTCTTCTACGACTCCATGTGCGGGGCGTGCGCGGACTTCAACTACGCCAAGCGAACCCAGCGGGCGCCCCTGTCCGGACAGGTGGCGCTCATCACCGGGGCGCGCGTGAAGATTGGCTATCAGGCGTCGCTGATGCTGCTTCGCTCGGGGGCGCGGGTGATCGCCACCACGCGGTTTCCCAAGGACGCGGCGCGGCGCTACCTGCGCGAGCCCGACTTCGCGGAGTGGTCACACCGGCTGCACGTGCACGGGTTGGATCTGCGCCACGCCCCCAGTGTCGAGCTGTTCGCGCGGCACGTCGAGCAGACGCACCACCGGTTGGACATCCTCATCAACAACGCGGCGCAGACCGTGCGCCGTCCCCCCGGCTTCTACGCGCACCTGCTCCAGGGGGAGCTGCTCCCCGTCGACGAACTCCCGGTGGAGGCGCGCCCGCTGCTCGCCGGACATGAGACGTGCGTCGCCGGGCTGCGTCCCCTCCTGGGGGAGGGGACCCAGGCGCTCGAGCCCACGTGGCGCAGCGCCGATCCCGCGCTCGGCATCCACTCGTCCGCCGCGCTGTCGCTGCTGCCGTACGCCCTCGAGCAGGAGGGGGACACGCGCGCCCTCTTCCCCGAGGGCCGGCTGGACGCGGACCTTCAGCAGGTGGACTTGCGGCAGATGAATTCCTGGCGGATGCGGCTCGCGGACGTGTCCACGGCGGAGATGCTCGAGGTGCACCTGGTGAACGCGGTGGCGCCCTTCATCCTCTGCGGGAAGCTCAAGCCGCTGATGATGCGCGAGCGCTCCAAGCCCGGCCACATCGTGAACGTCTCCGCCATGGAGGGCAGCTTCTCGCGCGGGACGAAGACGGACAAACACCCGCACACCAACATGGCCAAGGCCGCGCTGAACATGATGACGCTGACCTCGGCGCCCGACTACGCCAAGGACGGCATCTTCATGAACGCGGTGGATACCGGCTGGATCACCGACGAGGACCCGGCGGTCTTCGCCGAGCGCAAGCAGCGGGAGACGGATTTCCAGCCGCCGCTGGACATCGTCGACGGAGCGGCGCGCGTGGTGGATCCGGTCATCTCCTCGGTGAACAGTGGCCAGTACGTGTGGGGCAACTTCTTCAAGGACTACCGCCACACGCAGTGGTGAGGCGCGTCAGCGGTGGGGCAGCGAGAGGTAGTGGGCGCCCAGCTCCGTCAGGGTGCCCGGCGCGCCCAGCAGGCTCGCGAAGCACGGGTCATTCGTCCACCGGCCGGTGAACCAGGCGTAGCGGAACACGTCGTCGCGGCTCTCGCAGACGGCGACCATGTCCGCCATCTGGGCCTTCTGCTTGGCCACCGAGTCGATCTGCGCGCCATCCTTCTGGCTGTGGCAGTTGGCGAACTCCGTGACCCAGAAGGGCTTGCCGTACTTCTTGAGCCGATCGAGCTGGCCCGCGAGCCCGTAGTCGTACCAGTGGAAGGCGAGGTAATCGATGCGTGGCGCGCGGTTGCCGTTCGCCCCGCGGTAGGCCGCGTAGAAGGCATCCAGCCAGACCACCGGATCCGAGTAGCCCTCGAGGGTGCCCCAGTTCATCGCGGGGCCCACCAGCTTCACCCCCGTGTTCGCGGCGACGCTCTCGTAGCGGGGCCATAGCTTCGCCGCGTCCTGGGGCGACATCCTGGCCTGATCATTGAGGTTGGGCTCGTTGAGCAGCAGCAGGTACTGGATCTCCGGATGGGCCTTGAGGAAGGACTCGGTGCTCGCGGCGTCGAAGTTGCCGTTCCACAGCATGGGGATGAAGTCCATGCCGTAGCGGGCGCGGTAGTCCGAGGGGATGTTCGCGTGGGGCCGGGTGCTCCAGTTGTACCACCAGCTCACCCCGGGAGCGACGGCGGCCAGATCCGCGGGCGCCGCGAAGTCGAAGGCGATTCCGCGCTTGGCGCTCTTGGTCACCACCGGCTGGGTTCCCCCGTCTCCCCCGGTGGGGGGAGTGCCCGTGTCATCCGGGGGCGTGCCCGTGTTGGAAGGACTCGCACCACAGCCCAACAGCAGGAATGCCGTGATGCACGCCGACGCGACCAGGGATTTCATATGTCTTCACCTTCGACCGGGAGGAAGCGCGCATCATCCCCACCTCCGGATGCCGCGACAAGCGTGTTGGAATTCCAGCGATGGCCACACCCGGGGAGCGGATCCGCTCGGGGCCCGAGGCCTTTTTTTGCGTGGGGCCCGGCGCGGGGATAGCAGTCCTCGTATGTCAGTGACCGCGGAGTTGCTCGAAGCCGTCCGGGAGGAAGCGCGCCCGGACACCTGGTCCGCGGGTATGGGCCTGGCCCGCGCGGGTGCCGTCTCGGTGCAGTCCGTCGGAGAGGAAGAGGCCGTCCTGCGGGTGCGCGCCGCGGGCAGGCCGGCGCCCCTGACCACCGTGCTCTACCCGGAGGACGAGATCTGGGAGTGTGACTGCCGCGGCCGGGTGGATCCCTGCGAGCACGTGGTGGCGGCGGCCATCGTCCTCCACCAATCGCGGACCCAGGCCGCCGCCGCGCCGCGTCCCGCCGCTCGGCCCATGCCCGCTCCCAACCGGCTCGCTCCGAACCGGCCCGCTCCCGCCCAGGCCCCCGCGGCCCAGGCCGCTGCGCGCCCAGGCACCGCGCCGAAGCCGGAGCGCATGGTGTACCGCTTCAAGCGCGTGGACGGAGGACTGCAACTCGAGCGCCTGCTGGTGCGTCCGGACAACACCGCGCGGTTGCTCGCGCGCAGTCTGGCGTCGCTGATGGCCAACCCCGTGGAGGCGGCGCGGATCCACGTGGAGCCGTGCGATCTGCTCGCGGACAAGCTGCTGGCGCGGCCCACGAAGGGCGCGCTTCCTCCCGAGCGGCTCGGCGCGCTGCTGCGCGTGCTGGAGCCCGCGCGCACGGTGATCTTCGACGGCGCGCTGGTGTCCGTGTCGAGCGAGCCCCTCCTGCCGCGCGTCACCGTGGAGGACCGTGGAGAGCAGACGGTGCTGAAGATCGAGAAGGATCCGCGCATCACCGAGGTGGTGAGTGCCGGGGTGGCGGTGTGCGGGGGCGCGCTCTGTCCGCTCGGCGAGCAGGGCCTCACCGGCGCGTGGCTGGAGAGCCTGCCGCAGGAGAAGGTCTTCTCGCCCGCGCAGATGGGGGATTTCACCGGCAAGGTGCTGCCGGACCTCGCGCGGCGCATGCCGGTGGACGTGAAGAGCCAGCGGCTGCCGCCCATCGATCGCACGCTCGAGCCGCGCATCTCCGTGGAGCTGAATCAGCTCGACTCCGGGCTGTCGGTGCTGCCCACCCTGGTGTACGGCGCGCCGCCCTCGGTGCGCATCGACAACGGGCGCATGGTGTATCTCAAGGGCGCGGTGCCCGTGCGCGACGAGGCCGCCGAGCAGAAGCTCATCCACCAGTTGCGCGACGAGCTGAACATGGTGCCCGGCCGGCGCGTGACGGTGCAGGGCAAGGAGGCGGTGCAGCTCGCCGACAAGCTGCGGCGTTGGCGGGGCGACCTCACCGGCGACGCGGCGCGCGTGGTGAGTCCCGACGTGCAGCTGCGCCCCGTGCTGTCGGTGGACGCGGGCGCCACGCGGGATGGGGTGCCCCAGGTGGGCTTCTCGTTCGACTTCCAGGTGGAGGGCGCGGGGGATGGCGCGCCCCGCTCGGTGGACGCGGGCGCGGTGATGCGCGCGTGGGAGGAGGGGCTCGGTCTGGTGCCGCTGGAGGGTGGCGGATGGGCCCCCCTGCCCACCGAGTGGCTGAAGACGCACGGCCAGCGCGTGGCGGAACTGCTGTCCGCGCGGGGGAAGGATGGGCGGCTCGCCAACCACGCCATTCCTCAGCTCACCGGGCTGTGCGAGGCGCTGGAGCACCCCCCTCCGCCGGGGCTCGAGCGGCTGGCGCCCCTGGTCCAGGGCTTCGAGAAGCTGCCGGACGCGCGGCTGCCCGAGGATCTCACCGCCACGTTGCGCCCCTACCAGCTCCAGGGCCTGAGCTGGCTCACCTTCCTGCGGCAGGCGGGACTGGGCGGCGTGCTCGCGGACGACATGGGTCTGGGCAAGACGTTGCAGACGATCTGCACGCTGGGGCCGGGCTCGTTGGTGGTGGCGCCCACGAGCGTGCTGCCCAACTGGGAGGCGGAGGTGAAGCGCTTCCGTCCCTCGTTGAAGGTGTCCGTCTATCACGGCCCCGGCCGCGTCCTGGACGAGACGGCCGACGTGACGCTCACCACCTACGCGCTGCTGCGCCTGGACGCGGAGGTGCTGGGCGCGAAGGAGTGGGACACGGTGGTGCTGGACGAGGCCCAGGCCATCAAGAACCCGGACAGCCAGGTGGCGCGCGCGGCGTACGGGCTACAGGCCGCCTTCCGGGTGGCCTTGAGCGGCACGCCCATCGAGAACCGGCTCGAGGAGCTCTGGAGCCTGATGCACTTCACCAACCAGGGGCTGCTCGGCGGGCGCAAGGAGTTCGAGGAGCGGTGGTCGCGGCCCGTGTCGGACAACCAGAAGGGCGCGGCCGAGCGGTTGCGCGCGCGCATCCGTCCCTTCGTCCTGCGCAGGCTCAAGCGGGACGTGGCGCCCGAGCTGCCGCCGCGCACCGAGTCCGTGCGGCACGTGACCCTGAGCGAGCGGGAGCGCGCCGTCTATGACGCGGTGTACGCCGCCACGCGCGAGGAGGTGGTGTCCCAGCTCGAGGAGGGGGGCAGCGTGCTCAAGGCGCTGGAGGCGCTGCTGCGGCTGCGCCAGGCGGCGTGCCACCCCGCGCTCGTGCCGGGACAGCAGGCGAAGACGTCCTCCAAGGTGGAGGCGCTCATCGAGGCCCTCGGCACCGCGGTGGCGGATGGGCACAAGGCGCTCGTCTTCTCGCAGTGGACGTCCATGTTGGATCTCATCGAGCCGGCGCTGCGGGAGGCGGGCATCGGCTTCATCCGGCTGGATGGGAGCACGGCCAATCGCGGTGGCGTGGCCGAGCGGTTCCAGGATCCGGAGGGCCCACCGGTGATGTTGATTTCGCTCAAGGCGGGCGCCACGGGACTCAACCTCACGGCGGCGGACCACGTCTTCCTGGTGGACCCGTGGTGGAACCCGTCGGTGGAGGCGCAGGCGGCGGACCGCGCGCACCGCATCGGCCAGCAGCGGCCGGTGATGGTGTACCGGCTGGTGTCCCGGGGCACGGTGGAGGAGAAGATCCTCACCCTGCAGGAGAAGAAGCGGGCGCTCTTCGAGTCCGCGCTCGGCGGAGCCTCGGGGGGAGCGGCCATCACCCGGGCGGACCTCATGCAACTGCTCGACTGAAGAGTGATCAGGCGATGTTGGCGACTTTATTTATTTCCAGCGCCTTGACGTCCCAACTCCCTGTCCCAAGCGGATAACTGCGCGGACACCGTGTATTTTTCAGCGCCGGAGAGCGAGACGAACTTCTCCGGGGGAAGCGCGGAGAGGCGCTCGCGCAGGAAGCCCGGATCGCGGAGCACCTCGGGGTGCTTCAAGTCGTTGTCCCCTTCCACGATGAGGGGAATCACCCGGAGCACTGCCTCCAGGCATTCCTCGCGGGTCGCGTGAGCCACGCGCTCCACCGTCAGCGCCAGGTGCTCGCGGAGCGGGGCGGGGCCCCCGGGGCACCATGCCTCCAGGGTCTTGCGCCAGACGTCATCCATGAGCGCTTCCAGCGTGTAGTCGTCATCGAACGACCAGAACGCATAGCGAGGGCCCTGGAGCACGTCCCAGAAGCGGAGCACGGAAGCGAGCCGGTCCGCTATGCGCCTGGCGCTTCGCGGTGGCGGCGGAGACACGGCATGGTAGAGCGCCCCCCAAGGCGTGTTCAGGCAGAAGGTCTCGAAGGCGGCCCTCGCGTGCAGGCGCTCCTCTTCTTGTACGCCTTCATTCAAGTCCAGGAAAATGCCGACGAACATGTGCATCCGCCAGCAGTCCCGAGGCGCACCAAATTCGGCCCCCGAGTGCATCACCAGCACCTCACCGGGCTGCATCTGGCGCAGCTGCCGGGGCTGGGGGAAGGCACCGGTCTTGATGTACTCCCGAGCCCACCACTTGCCTTCGGCTCTCACTTTACGGCGGATGGTGGCAATGGTGCCGTAGAGCCACGCTGGAAACTCAAGTACCGTGGACGGGTTCGTCGTCATGGCCTCTCGCCCTACCATCGCGGCCAGGAATTCCTCAAGCGCCTGACCCGCCCGTTCAACGGCAGTCGCCAGGCAGGTAGACCTGGCCCTGGAAGCCCTTGGGGCGTTCACCCCCTTCATAGGCAACCCGGATGGCCTGCTCGGCCAGCTCTCCGTGCTGTTCTATTTCTTCCCTGGGCAAGGGCTCTTCCTTTTGGGCCGCCCGCTCCTGACAATTGCCAGAGCGCTCCCCCGTTCTCGAAGTCGATGAAGAGGGAGCCCTCGAAACCGGTGCCTCCCACGAGCTTCTTGTCAGGGTCGACGGCCTTGTTGAGGGCCGCCAGATAGCGCCCAGCGCGTTGAGCACCAGGTGCCGGTCCATGGTCTCGCTCATGGACCAACCCACAACCTTGCGCGAGAACAGGTCGAGCACCACCGCCAGGTACAGCTACCCCTCGCGCGTGCCCACGTAGGTGATGTCCGTCGCCCAGGTGGTGTTGGGTTGCGCGGGAGAGAAATCCCTCGCGAGCACATTGGGCGCTATGGGCTGACGGTGACGCGAGTCCGTCGTGCACACGTAGCGTCGTCGTCTGCGCGCGGCCAGGCCCTGCTCACGCATGAGTCGCACCACGCGCTTGCGGCTCACCCGCTGGCCGCGGGCGCGCAACTCCGCATGCACTCGCGGGCTGCCGTACGTGCGGCGACTGTCCTGGTGCACCCGAGTGACTTCCTCGGCCAGCACCCGGTCCGACGCGTGCCGCGCTGACTCCGGGCGCTCTTGCCAAGCGTAATAACCCGAGCGCGACACGCCCAGCTGCCGGCACATGAACTTCACGGGAACGTGGGCCTTCTGCGCGTCTATCAGCTCGAACTTCACGTCGAGCCCTCCTTCGCGAAGAAGGCCGCCGCTTTTTTTAAGAAGTCGCGCTCCATCGTCAGCTGACGCACCTCCTTGCGCAGTCGCGCGAACTCCTCCCGCTCAGCCGTGGTGAGCACTCCCGCCGGGCCCTTGCCCTCGTCCACCTCCGCCTGCTTCACCCAGTTGCGCAGAGCCGAGTCCGTCAGGTCCAAGTCCTTGGCCACTGGGGGACGCTCTTGCCTCCCTCGCGCACCAGCCGGACCGCCTCGGCCTTGAACTCCGCGTTGAAGCTCCGTCTTTTTCTTCGCTCCATGGACACTACCTCCCGTGTAGCCGACTTACGAGGTATGTCCACAAAAGCGGATCAGTCCCATGAGGCGAGGTTCCGAGGTTCGTGGACCCTCCGGAACGGGGACTTGGCTTCGCTGACTGAGCCAGTGGGGTTTAGTTCCAAGGTGGGCCTACACTAGAAGATCAGGGGGTACAAAGCTGACAACCGGGATATGCTGCGCTCGAACTGAAGGAGGCTGTAATGACCAGCAAGCCTTGGGAATGGCAGGAATCGGATCTCCAGAACCTCGTGGGACAGCAGGAGTCTTCACGTCTTGAATTTAAATCGAAGAAGCTTCTGGATGAGCATCATAAGAACGCCAAGAAGCTAGCTGACATCTTGACACCCGAGGTGTCGGCCTTCGCCAATTCAGAAGGCGGCACAATCGTCATAGGCATTGAGGAGGAAAAGAAAGGGAAAGGCGGGAGGTACGCTGTTGCCCTGGAGGGAGTCGGCACAGAACTGATTTCCCCAGAATGGCTTCAACAAGTAATCGAGAGCAACCTCAGACCCTATTTGCCCGGCCTCAGGCTCAAGAGAGTTGTAATGGCAGAAGGGACTCAGGTTGCATATGTCATTAGTGTTCCGCGTGGTTCCACTGCCTACCAAGCCTCAGATTTCCTGTATTATGGTCGGTCGGAGTTCGAGGCCAAGCCCTTGCCGGACCACGAGATTCGCCTGCGGATGATGCAGGGACGCGTTCCACGAGCCCGTATTGTTGTTTGTAACGTAAGTCAGACAGCTTCCGCCGAAGAGAAGGATCAGAAGGCGCGGGCTCTGGTTGCGGGCATTGAAGATCCTGTGGAAAAGGGAATCCGGCTGATAGAGTCTGGGTGGGATGGTCCGGCCTTATATGACGAGTACAAAGTAGACCTCGCACTCATGAACGAGGGTGAGCTTACAATCCGAGACTTTCTGGCGCGGGTTCATCTGTCGTGCTCCCCGGAATTCGATATTCATGATGACAGTGGACGCAAGGTGAATGAAATAATTCTTCGCCTTCAAAGCGACCTAAATGTACTCAACGTCGGCACGGCCACATACCACCCAGGAGAGAAAAAGGTTTTTCCTGGTAGTGCTCATCAAATTGGCGCGTGCATGTTGGTGGTCCCTAAAGGGAAGGCGATCGCGGCAGGCAATTTCAAAGCGAACTGGCGAGTGTATATGGACGATACGCAACCGATCTTTGACGAGATGGAACTTGGGCTGGAATGCGAGCATTGGCTTGCGCGTGGGAAATAGGCTATTCCTCTTGGGAATGGGGGAGCCCTAAACGTGATGATGCAAGCATCGGGAAAAGAGCGACTGAATTCCTTCGGAGTAATCGATAATCAGAAAGCTACCGCCACATACAAAAGCCACAGGGATGGATTTCCCAAGCCCCGGCCCTTTGACACCGCGTCGCGCGCAAGAGTGGCCGAGCACGGGCGGCGCAACCTGGAGGTGAGCCGCACGAGCCAGCAAAGCTCATGGAGGCGTGGCTGCTGCTGGGGATGTTACGGTAGCCGAGGTCCGAGAGGCGCCGTGAAACGACTGGGAAGGTGCCTCCAAAGCCACCCCTTCAGCTTTCAGCAGGACTCCGTGTTGAGCATGGGACTACAGTCGAGAGCACGCTTGGTTCGATCGCTTCAGTCAGTGCCGCTTGGGGACATGAAGGGGTCATTCACGTCGAGCGGGGCAGGAAGACAGCTTGCGAAGTTGCCCCCGAACTCGGTTGTCCGCCAGTCGTCCGTAGTCTCATCAACGGTACAGCCGACGGTCTTCAGTTTCTCGAAAAGAAGCTTTCGATGCTCATGCTTGTCAGAAAGACGAACAATGTGAATGCCACTAATATCTGAGGGCATTTCCGCATTGCCGAGCGCCACGAAGATGGTGCCAGCACGATTCTTTGCCATCGCAAGACCCGCCTCATAAATGACGGTAACCGTTCACCGACTCAGGCCGCGTTGG